>NZ_JBXAOA010000055.1:0-32251 GCF_058802325.1 Pseudomonas sp. GW822-FHT02E03
CCCCCCCCCCCCCCCCCCCCCCCCCCCCCCCCCCCCCCCCCCCCCCCCCCCCCCCCCCCCCCGCTCCCACACTGGATCTCCACAGCGCGGGTTACAGCGTCAACACCATCTCATGCCACGCCATGCCGCCATGATCGGACGCCGAAGGCTTGATGTAGGCAAAACCAAACCCGGCATAGAGTGGAATATGCCGCTCTTTGCACATCAAGTTGATGCTGGCCTTGTTCAGTGCGCGCATGCGCTGGATGAATTCACCCATCAAGCGTTTCGCCAAACCCTGCCCTTGATAATCCGGATGCACCACCACCGACATGATCACCACGTGCGGGCCAGCGGGGTCGTGGCCGATCAGCTCCTTGAACGCCTCGTCCGACATCTCCACCTCAAATGCAGCACCGGAATTGATGAAACCGGCTACGACGCCATCCACTTCGGCGACGATGAAGCCCTCGGGCCAGGTGGCAATGCGGGTGGCAATTTTCTCGCGGGTAGCGGCTTCATCGCCTTCGTAGGCAACGGTTTCGATGGCATAGCAACGGTCCAGGTCAGCGGGGCTGACGTGGCGGATGACGGTGTTCATGGCAGCTCGGAATCAGCGGGGGAAAGGTTGGGATCATAAATCAATAAGGTGTTGATATCGATCAGAGCGGCGGATCGCCGATCCGCCGCTTGACCCGCTCATTACACTTTTAGCGGCAGCCAGATTTCCAGCACGCCGGTATTGAGCCTGGGGTTGAAATCGTCGCTGTAGCGTTCGAAATCCGGGGCATCCGCCGCCTCGCGACCGGACTGCGGCAGCCAGGTTTTCCAGATGTACTGAAAGGTTTGCGGCAGGGTATCCAGCGAGCCCTTGTGCTCGAACACCGCGTAATACTGGGGCTGTATTTCGATCCAGCGGTATTTCTCGGGCAGGTCGTCGAGTTTGCTGATCTCGACGCCGGCGATGTATTCAAAACCTCCCTTGCCGTCGGGATTACAGCAAACACCGTAGGTCACTTCGCCCTGTTGGCCGGGCACATTCCCGAGGTGGGGGACGAATTTTTCCCACAGCTTGGGAATCTGCTTTGGGGCCGTCTCTTGGGTAAATCGTCCGCCAAGCCCTGCGATGAGCATGAAGTGCCCGTTTTCGAAGCGTGGTTCGGCCGTTTCGACGCCTGTTTGCTCATCCATGACTCAACTCCTGGTACAAAAGGTGGGTTCGGCTGGGAGTATAGAAGCCAAACCCGATTCGCCCAGTTACAGTGCGTGCAACTGTTCGACGGCGCCTGGACCGATGAACTCGTTATAACCCGACAGGATCACGTAGACCGCGAAATAGCAGAAGATCGCTGCCGATGCCATGTAGGAATAACGCAGCAATTTGTCACCGAGCAATTTGCCGCCGTGACTTGCAGCGAAGCACAGGCCGACACACCAGAGCACCCCGGCGCACAAGAAACCGCCAAGAAACAGCGCCGAGCTGACCGTGCCACCACCACCGGAACGGGCGATCAGTGTTCCGCCTACCGCGGCGAACCAGAGAATGGCACTGGGGGACGACATGGCGAGGAAAATCCCGCGAAAAAACTCCTTGCGGTGGGAGTTGTGACCGACTTCCGGGGTTTGCGCCAACAGCGCTTCATGGTGAATCGCCGAATAAATCATCTTCGCCGCGAAATACAGCAGCAGCGCCGAGCCGCCGATCCACAGCACCCAACGCACGGTTTCGTATTGCAGCAATACGGTCATCCCGGCCAATGCCAGCACGGCGTAAATCAGGTCGCCGACACACGTCCCCAGCCCCAGGGCAAAGCCTTGGAAATAGCCGCGCTGCATCGCCAACGTGATCATTGCGATATTGGCCACACCGATGTCCAGGCACAGCGAAAGGCTCAGCAAAAAGCCGCTGGTAAATTCCATCAACCGATTTCCTTCGCAAAAATTGTTTACATAGACGCTGGACAGTCTGCCACAGCTGCCCTTACATTCCGCACAGGCCACCGCAGTGGCCAGCGTCGCTCGGACGGTTCCGGGCGCTTACGTTATCCGAGGCAACAATGGCCGAACAAGGTTCGCCGCGCCGCTTTGCGCGCATAGATCGACTCCCCCCTTACGTTTTCAACATCACTGCCGAGCTGAAGATGGCCGCCCGTCGTCGTGGCGAAGACATCATCGACTTGAGCATGGGCAATCCCGACGGCGCCACGCCGCCGCACATTGTCGAAAAACTCGTCACGGTTGCCCAGCGTGAAGACACTCACGGCTATTCCACGTCCAAAGGGATTCCGCGCCTGCGCCGGGCGATCTCCAATTGGTACAAGGATCGCTACGAAGTCGACATCGACCCGGAAACTGAAGCCATCGTCACCATCGGTTCCAAGGAAGGTCTGGCGCATTTGATGCTGGCCACCCTCGACCAGGGCGACACCGTGCTGGTGCCGAACCCCAGCTATCCGATTCACATCTACGGTGCCGTGATTGCCGGTGCCCAGGTGCGCTCGGTACCGCTGATTCCTGGCGTGGATTTCTTCGCCGAGCTGGAACGGGCGATTCGCGGCTCGATTCCGAAACCGAAAATGATGATCCTCGGCTTCCCGTCCAACCCCACCGCCCAGTGCGTGGAGCTGGATTTCTTCGAGCGGGTGATCGCCCTCGCCAAGCAGTACGATGTTTTGGTGGTGCACGACCTGGCCTACGCCGACATCGTCTACGACGGCTGGAAAGCCCCGTCGATCATGCAAGTGCCCGGCGCCAAGGACATCGCGGTGGAGTTTTTCACCCTGTCCAAGAGCTACAACATGGCCGGCTGGCGCATCGGTTTCATGGTCGGCAACCCTGAACTGGTCAACGCCCTGGCGCGGATCAAGAGCTACCACGATTACGGCACGTTCACCCCGCTGCAGGTCGCGGCCATCGCGGCGCTGGAAGGCGATCAGCAATGCGTCAAAGACATTGCCGATCAGTATCGGCAGCGTCGCAACGTGCTGGTCAAAGGCCTGCATGAACTGGGCTGGATGGTCGAAAACCCGAAAGCATCGATGTATGTCTGGGCCAAGATTCCCGAGGCTTACGCACACATGGGCTCGCTGGAATTCGCCAAGAAACTGCTGGCCGAAGCCAAGGTCTGTGTCTCGCCGGGCGTGGGGTTTGGCGAGTATGGGGATGATCATGTGCGCTTCGCGCTGATCGAAAACCAGGACCGGATTCGTCAGGCAGTACGCGGGATTCGCGGGATGTTCCGGGCGGATGGGTTGGTTCAGAAAGCCAACGCCTGATTTATCAAGCAGACACAAAAAAACCGCAGCGATGCGGTTTTTTTGTGCCTGATCGTTCCCACGCTCTGCGTGGGAATGCATCCCGTGACGCTCCGCGTCACAGTGGACGCTGAGCGTCCATGGCGGCATTCCCACGCGGAGCATGGGAACGATCAATGCAGTGTGTTTAAACGAACAACGACAACAGCAGGATGAAGCCCAGGCCCACCACGGACAGGATGGTTTCCATCGCGGTCCAGGTCTTGAAGGTTTCCGCCACGGTCATGTTGAAGTACTGCTTCACCAGCCAGAAACCGGCGTCGTTGACGTGGGACAGGATCAACGAACCGGCACCGGTGGCCAGTACCAGCAGCTCACGGTTCACGCCCGGAATCATCCCCACCACCGGCACCACGATGCCCGCGCCAGTAATGGTCGCCACGGTCGCCGAACCGGTTGCGATGCGAATCACCGCCGCCACCAGCCAGGCCAGCAGGATCGGCGAGATCTGTGCGTTCACCGCCATGTGGCCGATCACATCACCCACACCGCTGGTCACCAGCATCTGCTTGAAGCCGCCACCGGCACCGATGATCAGAATGATGGCGGCGGTCGGCGCAAGGCTTGCATCGAGCCATTTCATCATTTGGCTGGAACCGATGCCCTGCTTGTAGCCGAAGGTATACAGCGACAGCAGCAATGCCAGCAGCAACGCCGAAATCGGGTGACCGATCAGGTCCATGAAAGTGCGGAAGATGTTGCCATCGGGCAGCACCACGTCGGCAAATGTCTTGAGCAGCATCAGGAACACCGGCAGCAGCACGGTCACCAGAGTGATGCCAAAGCTCGGCAGTTCAGCCGAATCCGTTTCGCGCGATAGTTGATCCACCAGCTCCTGGTTCGGATGACCGGGAATGTGCTTGGCAATGAACGTACCGAAGATCGGGCCAGCGATGATGGCCGTTGGAAGCGCAACGATCAGGCCGTACAGAATGGTTTTACCGATGTCAGCACCGAACACACCGATGGCCAGCAGCGGACCCGGGTGCGGCGGCACCAGGCCGTGTACCGCAGACAGACCAGCCAGTAGCGGGATACCGATCTTGATGATCGACACGCCAGTGCGACGGGCCACGATGAACACCAGCGGAATCAGCAGCACGAAGCCGATTTCGAAGAACAGCGGAATGCCGACCAGGAACGCGGCGAACATCATGGCCCACTGCACCTTGTCCTTGCCGAAGGCGCGGATCAACGTCTGCGCAATCTGATCCGCACCGCCTGATTCGGCCATCATTTTGCCGAGCATCGTGCCCAGCGCCAGGATGATGCCGACGAAACCGAGTACCCCACCGAAGCCATCCTGGAACGCCTTGATGATGGTGCCGATCGGCATGCCGGACGTCAGCCCGAGGAAGGCGGCGGCGATGATCAGTGCGAGGAATGGGTGCAACTTGAACTTGGTGATCAGGACGATAAGCCCGATCACTGTGACCACTGCGTCTAGCAGCAGGAATGACTCGTGGGACATGCCAAACATGGGGGGTGTCTCCGTTGTTTGTTGTTGTTATGAAAGCGGTTATTCAAAAGCCGTCAGGACAGCGCTATCTCTTGGAGCAAAACTCAACTGGCGAGTTTCAAGCCATGATCGAGCCACCATGCATGAGCCTGCTTCGCCAACTCATCGACGCTGTGGCTGGACGCATCCAGAGCCAGGGTCAGGGGCTCACCAACGGGCGATTCAAGTGTGGCGAACTGGCTGTCGATCAAGGTCGACGGCATGAAGTGGCCCGGCCGATGAGACACACGATCGGCGGCGACTTCGGGGGTCAGCTCAAGGAAAACGAAGCCCAGGCCCGGCAAGGCACTGCGCAAGCGTTCGCGGTAACTGTGTTTGAGGGCCGAACAGGTCAGCACCGGGCGCTCGCCTTTGGCATCGACGCGGCGCAGTTCATCGCACAGGCTGTCGAGCCAGCCGGCACGGTCTTCGTCGTTCAGGGGGATACCCGCGCTCATCTTTTCGATATTGGCGGCAGGGTGGAAAGTGTCGCCTTCAATGGCGGTCGCGCCGCTAAGCTGGCACAGGGACTGGCTGACGCAGGTCTTGCCGCAACCGGCAACGCCCATGATGACCAGGGCGGTGATGGGATGATTCATGTAACACCTCAGCGCGCAGACAGCGCTACCTTTGCTACGTAAGACTCAAGTGCAAAAGCAGAAGTTGCCGACGCCTTCTTGTCATTTTTGTGGGTTGCAGCATGTTCGTTCTCGAGGCCAAAAAGCGAGGATCAGGCAAACCTCGTTCACGCATTTGCAGCTGCATCGAGACAGCGCTACCTTAGTGCCTTGAATTTTGTTTGGCAAGCCGTCCGATGAATACCCCTAAAAACGATAAAAATACTCGCACCACTGGCCGCCCTACTCTCAACGAAGTCGCGCGCCTGGCCGGTGTCAGCCCGATTACAGCGTCCCGCGCGCTGCGTGGCGTCAGCACGGTGGCCACCGAACTGGTGGAAAAAGTCCAGAAGGCCGCCCTCGACCTGAACTACGTGGTCAACCCCGCCGCCCGCGCCCTGGCCTCGGCCCAGAGCCATTCCGTCGTGGTTTTGGTGCCGTCATTGTCCAACCTGCTGTTCATCGACACGCTGGAAGCCATTCATCAGGTTTTGCGACCAAAGGGCTTCGAAGTGCTGATCGGCAACTTCCATTACTCACGTGATGAAGAAGAAAACCTGCTGCGCAATTACATGGCTTATCAGCCTCGCGGCCTGCTGCTGACCGGTTTCGACCGCACCGAAAGTTCGCGGCGGATGATCGAGGCCAGCAACATTCCCTGCGTCTACATGATGGAACTGGACAGCGCGGCGGGGCTCAATTGCGTCGGCTTTTCGCAAGTCGCTGCCGGCGAAACAGCGGCCGGGCATTTGCTGTCACGCGGTCGCAAACGCCTGGCCTACATCGGCGCACAACTGGATCAACGCACGCTGCTGCGTGGCGAAGGTTTCCGCCGAGCGCTGCAAAAGGCCGGTTTGTATGATCCAGCCCTGGAAGTGCTGACACCACGAGCGTCGTCGGTGGGTCTGGGCGGCGAATTGTTCCTGCAACTGCTCGCTGCCCATCCAGACGTCGATGCGATCTTCTTCGGCAACGACGACCTGGCCCAGGGCGCGTTGCTCGAAGCGTTGCGCTGCGGGATCAAGATCCCCGAACAAGTGGCGATTCTCGGATTCAACGACTTGCCCATGTCCGAACACATGGTCCCGCGCCTGAGCAGCATCAACACCCCGCGCGAAGCCATTGGCCGTCGCTCCGCGGAGCTGATGCTGACCTTGCTGGCCGGCAATTCAGTGACCAAACCGGTGCAGGATATGGGGTTTGAATTGAAGGTGCGCGAGAGCACCTGATGCACGACCATTCCCATGCTCCGCGTGCTAGATTCCCGATACCTGGAACAGCAAACGGAGAAGCTCAATGGGACATACGCTGAAGATTTTGGGTCGGGCCTCGTCAATCAACGTCAGAAAAGTCCTGTGGACCTGCGACGAACTGGGCGTTTCCTACGAACGCGAAGACTGGGGCAGCGGTTTCGCATCGACCCAGAGCCCGGAATTTCTCCAGCTCAACCCCAATGCACAAGTGCCGGTCCTCATCGACGAAGCCGGCGTGCTGTGGGAGTCCAATACCATTTGCCGGTACCTGGCCGGCAAACACCAAAACACTGACCTGTTGCCCATCGAACCGGCGGCGCGCGCTCGCGTGGAGCAGTGGATGGACTGGCAAGCCACCGAACTCAACCCGTCGTGGGGCTACGCATTTTTTGCGCTGGTCCGGCAATTGCCGAACTTCCAGGACTCGCAGCGGATTGCCGATGGCGTTCGCGGCTGGAACGCGAAAATGGGCATTCTTGAACAGCAACTCGCGGCGACCGGTGCATATGTCGCCGGGCGGCAGTTCACACTGGCCGATATCCTCATCGGATTGTCGGTCAACCGCTGGCGGATGACCCCGATGGAACGCCCGAACTACCCCGCCGTCGACGCCTATTGCCAACGGCTGGCGCTGCGGTCGGGGTTTATGGAACACGCTTGCAACGGCGTGCCTTGATTCCCCCCCCGGCCCAGTTCAAGCGCGAAACCTGTGGGAGCGGGCTTGCCCGCGATAGCGGAATGTCAGTCAACGAATGTGTTGAATGTGACGCCGCCATCGCGGGCAAGCCCGCTCCCACATGGATTGCGGTCTGCAAGCATCCCCAACAACGCCCGCACCGCCACCGTAGGTTCTTTGTGAGGCGCGACCACCAAGGCAAACTCCCGATCAATACGCGGCATCACCGGCACTATGCGCAAGCCCTGACGATTGGCCGGCAAGGTCATTTCCGGCACCAAAGTCACACCGATGTTTTCCCGCACCAGAGTGAACGCACTGCTCCACTCTCGCACCTCGGCTCGCACATCCAGCAGTTGCAGCCCGGCGTCGGCGGCCAGGCTGCGGGCATTGGTCGAACAACCGCCCGTGGCCAGCACAAAGGGTTGCTCCGCCAGTTCAGCCAATGAAACGCCCTCCTCATTCGAGCGGCGCGCCAAGGGGTGGCCACCGGGCAGCACCGCCACCCAGGCATCACGCCCCAGACGACCAGCACTGCGCGCGGGCGCGGGGTTCAACACCACGCCGACATCCACCAGCCCGGTACTGAGCAATGTTTCCACTTCATCGTCGCTGACCTCCAGCGCCACCACTTGAATGCCGGGATACAGCCGATTGAACTGGCGCAGCAGCGGCGGCAGAAAGGTCGCCAACACCAACGGAAAACTGGCCAGGCGAATCGTCCCGCGCTGGATGTCCTTAGCGGCATCGACGGTACTGCGAATGTTCTCGAGGGCGCCGAGCATGGTTCGCGCCTGTTCGATCACAGGCAAGCCGATGGCAGTCGGCAAGGTCTGACGGTTTTCCCGGCTGAACAGCTGAACGCCCAAGGTTTCTTCGATCAGTGCCAGCGCCTGACTGGCACCGGACTGGGTCATCCCGACCCGCTCGGCCGCCCGGGTGATGTTGCCGGTATCGGCCACCGCCACCACCATTCGCCAATGCATCAGGTTCATCATGGCAGTAGCTTTCCTAATGGCAGTGTTCTGAAAGATTAATTTTACCGAGGGTGCCGCGCACTATGACACTGGCGCAAACCCGCAACCAGAGCCCTGCCCATGAAGTTGTATTACGCCCCGCAAGCCTGCTCATTGGCGCCGCACATCGTGCTGCGCGAACTGGATCTGCCGTTCGAGCTGGTCCGCGTCGACAACAGCACCAAGCAAACCGCCACCGGCGAGGACTTCCTCGCCATAAACCCCAAAGGCTACGTCGCGGCGTTACAGCTGGATAACGGTGATGTGCTGACCGAAGGCCCGGCGATTCTGCAGTACCTGGCGGACTTGCGGCCCGAGGCCAGCCTGGCAGCGGAGAACGGGACGTTCGAGCGGGTGCGTTTGCAGGAATGGCTGAATTTCGTTTCGACCGAGATTCATGGCGGGCTGGGTTGGCTGTTCAATTCGCAGTTTTCGGATGATGTGAAAGCGCTCATCAAAGAGAAGCTGTTCAAGCGTTTTGTCGTGTTGAGTCAGACGCTGGAGGGGCAGGATTATTTGATGGCTAGCGGATTCGGTATTGCTGATGCGTATCTGTTTACGGTGTTGCGCTGGACGCAGGTGTTTGGCATCGATCTGGATCAATGGCCGACGTTGGCGCGGTTTCAGGTACGGATTAATCAGCGGACAAGCGTGAAAGCGGCGTTGGCTGCGGAGTTGCCGTAAGGCTTGAAATCATTCGCGAGCAAGCCCGCTCCCACAGGAGATCTCGTGTGAACACAATATATGCGAACACCAAAAATCAAATGTGGGAGCGGGCTTGCTCGCGAAGGCGGCAGTTCAAACACTACAGAAACATAAGACAAAAACTACAAACTCTCACTCACCTTCGTAGCCACCTCCCCCGGCACCCAGGCCTTCCACACCTGCGGCTGATCGCGCAAAAACGCTTCGGCCACCTGACGCGGTGGCTGGCGTTTTTCGCTCATCTGCCCAAGGGTCTGGTTCAGCAGATCAATTGGCAAATCGACTTTTTCGAAGAACGCCACCAGGTCCGGGTACTGCGCCTTGAACGGTGCCGACACACCGATGGCCAGGCTGGCCGGCATCGAACGTGTGCCCTTGGGGTTCGGGTTGTTGGCATCGGCCAGGGTCTTCCATGCTTGCGCATCGAACGGCGGTTCTTCGAGTTTCACCAGCTTGAAGCGGCCCAGCAGTGGCGTCGGCGACCAGTAGTAAAACAGCACCGGTTTGCCACGACGGATCGATGAAGCGACCTCGGCATCCAGCGCCGCGCCGGAACCGGTGCGGAAGTTGACGTAGCTGGCAGTCAGGTCATAGGCCTTGAGTTTCTGGCTGTTGACGATCTCCGACGTCCAGCCGGTCGGGCTGTTGAGGAAGCGTCCGCGACTTGGGTCTTCGGGGTCGCGGAACACGTCCTTGTAGCGCGCCAGGTCGGCGACGGATTTCAGCTCCGGCGCCAAAGGTTTAATGCCGCGTTCCGGGTCGCCCTTGATCACATATTCCGGCACCCACCAACCTTCGGTGGCGCCTTTGACCGTGTCGCCCAAACCAAACACTTTGCCCTCCGATGCCGCCTTGACCCAGGCCGGACTGCGCCCCGCCCACTCTTCGCCAATCACTTGAATGTCGTTCTTGGCCAACGCGGCTTCGAGGCTGACGGTACTGCCCGGCAAAGTGTCAGTCGGGTAGCCGTAACCTTTCTCGACGATCAACCGCAGGATCTCGGTGATCAGGCTGCCACTTTCCCAGGTGATGTCACCAAAGTGGATGGGCGTGGTTTTTTCTGCGGCCGGAACGTGCCCAGCCACAAGGCTCAGGGCCAGCAGCGAACTGCCGAGCAGGGTTTTGATCGATCTCATGCGGACCTCTGGGTCAGGGGTGGTCGGTTCAAGGGTTCGTTGGCGCTGTGCTGGGCGCACAGTGCCTGGGAGCGGGTCATGTAGACGCTGACCGAACGCTGGGAAATGCCCAGTTCGGCGGCGATTTGTGGGTAGGTCAGGCCATCGATTCGCGACAACAGGAAGGCTGCCCTGACCTTGCCCGGAAGGCGCTCGAGGGTCCGATCAAGGCGCGTCAGGGTCTGGGAAAACTGCGCCAGGTCTTCAGGCGATGGCCCTCCGAGCGGGTCAATCGGCGATAGCTGATCGAGGTGCTGGCGTTCCAGGTCGCGACGACGCCACAGCTGATAAATCAACCGATGGGCAATGGTGGTGAGCAAGGCGCGAGGTTCGCGAATGGGCGTCAGGCCTGGCGATTCGAGCAACTGCACGAAGGTCTCGGCGGCGATGTCTTCGACGCTGGGACTGGCCCCCAGATATCGGCGCAGCCGTGTGCACAGCCAGGCGTAGTGGGCGCGGAACAATCCGCCCACGTCGTTACGATGGGAAAGGTCGGCGCCGGACATAGAGGCTCCATGGGTTAGGGGTCGCTGAATGTCCGGTGATCCGGTGGCGCGATCCTAGCAAGGAGCCTTATTCATTAATAATACTTAAAATGAATTTTTATATTCCACAAATGA
The DNA here is from genome assembly GCF_058802325.1 of Pseudomonas sp. GW822-FHT02E03. Taxonomy (NCBI): domain Bacteria; kingdom Pseudomonadati; phylum Pseudomonadota; class Gammaproteobacteria; order Pseudomonadales; family Pseudomonadaceae; genus Pseudomonas; species Pseudomonas sp. GW822-FHT02E03. Next base: position 10,854 of record NZ_JBXAOA010000055.1, read on the forward strand.
ATTAGCGACACCTGATACATCGCTATCGCGGGCAAGCCACGCTCCCACAAGTCCACCGAAATCCTGTGGGAGCGTGGCTTGCCCGCGATTGATGGAACTGTCGGCACAAGCCTCAAGCCTCATCGCAACCGCCCGTACCCCAACGCTTCGGCCTCCTGCTGATAATCGAGAATGACTTGATAGTCGCTTTCGGTGGCCGGCATCACTTCTTGCAGGCCGAGGATTTCCGCGACATCGGGCAGCTCCTTCAACGTCTGATTCATCACCCGTCGAAGCTGTTCAGCCTGCTCATCGGTGGTGCCAGCGGCTGCGATGTAGGGCAACGTCGGGCTGAACGCCGTGCGTGCCAACACGCGCAGGCCTTCGACTTCTGCTTGGGCATTCTGCGCCAGATAGGCGAAGGTCACGCTGTCGATGGCGGCCAGGTCTGCCAGGTCATCACGCAGCCAACGCAGGCTTTCGCGGTGGCTGCCGCTAATGGCGACGGTGGCAAAAAACTGCCCGTCGCGGTGCAGTGGCGCCAATCGGTGACGCAACAGGTTCATGCCACTGTTGGAGTCTTCGCCGTTGATCACACCGCGACTGCCTCGCAAGGCCGACAAGGTCCATCGCGGATCATCGGCACGCGTCAATAACAGGCTGCAATGGTTACCGCCATTGCTGTCGGGTAGTTCGTAACGAGGACGACCGATAACCCGGACACGACCGCGTAAAGCCGTCATCAAGGGATAGCCGCAAGTCTGGGTCAGCAGCAGGTGCGGGGACAGCCAGAAGTCCATCAGCGACAGCCCTTCGGCATCGAGGCGAGTGCTGCCGAGCTGTTCGAGAATCCGCGCCAGCCAACGCTCGTTGGCTTGGCGGATCGACTCGGGAGCGACGTACATCAGTAGTTCAGCGAGGTGTTGTGCCATTGAAACCCTCTAAGCAACAAATAACCCTGTGGGAGCGGGCTTGCCCGCGATAGCGCCGGACCAGTCACCCGGTGTGTTGGATGTGAAATAGCAATCGCGGGCAAGCCCGCTCCCACAGGATTCAATGGTGGCCATGCATCAACTAAAAGGATGCCGTGGGCTGTCGATCGCCCTCACCCCATGCTCGCGCATCAACTGAACATAACCCTGCACCAGAAACCCGCCACTGCGCGCCAGCCATTGCTCGCGGCGCGCACGATAGGCCCGTGGCAGGTCGTACCAGGGCAGGCCCGGCAAGTCGTGGTGCACCAGGTGCAAGTTGAGGTTCAGGAATAGCCAACGCCACGGCCATGCCGCTTCATTGATGACGGTGCGTTGCTCGGGTTGCACGTGGGGACGGTGTTCATAGTAAGAGCGGATCATCGCAATCGACAGCGCCGGCACGCTGATCAGCAACAGGTAATGCCAGACCGGCAGCACGCTGTAGCGGGCGATGAACGTCAGCATCAGCAGCGTCAGCGCACCGTGGGTAAGCCACATCAACCAGGCTTGGCGCTCACCCGCTTTTAGCCGTTGCAACTCTTCCCGGGCCAGCGCCAACAAGGCCAGTGGCGCACCGAGGACAAAGCGCCCGAGCACGGTTTTGTTCAGCCAGTGCAGGCTTTGTTCGAACGGCGAACGACGCTGCCACTGTTCAGCGCTCAGGTAACGGCTTTCCGGATCGCGACCGGGAACGGTCAGGTCTTCATCGCGGTGATGCAACAAATGACTGTCGCGGTACAGGGTGTAGGGATACCAGACCGCGAACGGCGCATAACCGAGGATTTTGTTCAGCGTTTGCCAACGGGTGGGATGGCCGTGCAGCAATTCGTGCTGCACCGACAACCACAACACCAGCAGTGGAATCAGCAACAGTGTGCTCCACCAAAGCCCCAATCGAGCGCTGCCCAGGACAATGCTGAACCAGCTGACATACACGCCGACCAACAGCAGCCAGGTCGGCCACTCGGTGCGAGCGGTCAAGCGTTGGCGCAGGGTTTCGATTTCTTCACGGTGGGCAGCATCAAAATAATGGGGCATGGCTTTGCTCAGATCGGGAACCAGTCCCCCTCTGTGCAATGGCGCAGGGATTTCTTGCAGATTATCTGGTTATTTCGATAGGCCTGAAAAACAAGGAGCCCGAGGACTCGGGCTCCGTTGACGCGGGATCAGTGGCCGAACACGCCCACCTTCTTGGCCTTCTTGTCCGCACGTTTTTCATCGGCGGTTTTAGCCGGTTTCTTCTTTGCCGCTTTCTTTGAATCCATGCCTTTGGCCATGATACATACTCCACTCATACGGGACGTATGATCAGGTATACACCTATCGCGGCGCCCGCGTTCTTTTATAATCACCCGCTTTGCGCACTGACTCCAGGCCCATGCCCAACACCCAGTACACCTTGCTCGACGAGCCGTTATGGCCGTTGATGAACAAGTTTTACCGCGCCCACCAATCGTCGATGAAAGCAGTCCGCGACGCTCGCCTGTGGGTCGCGAAACGCGACGAGATCATTGCGGCGTTATGTTTGCGGCCAGTGGCCGGCGGGCATTGGCTGACCGGGCTGTTCGTCGACCCGCGCTGTCGCGAGCAAGGGATCGCCGCGACGTTGATCGCCCACGCCATCAAGCACCTCGAAGAACCCGTCTGGTTGTTCTGCCATCCGGATTTGCGTGGTTTTTATGAGCGTCGCGGTTTTACCTTCGACCCGCCCCTGCCCTACGCCATGGCTGAACGGTTGAGCCGTTATGCGCGGAGCAAACCGATGATTGCGATGGGGCTGGAACCGCGCGCCCTCTGAAACGACACAATCCCTGTGGGAGCGGGCTTGCCCGCGAAGAGGCCGGCACATCCGATATCAGTGTTGTCAGGCAGATTGCATTCGCGGGCAAGCCCGCTCCCACAGTGTTTTGCGTTGGATTCGAAGGACGATCTCAGTCGTCCGCCGCAGGATCGAGATCCGGGAACATCACCTCGGTAAACCCGAATTTGCTGAAATCACTGATGCGCGACGGGTATAGCCGGCCGATCAGGTGATCGCATTCATGCTGCACCACCCGCGCATGAAATCCCGAGGCAATGCGCACGATCGGCTCGCCCTTGGGATCGAAGCCTTCATAACGAATCTGCTGATAACGATCCACCGCACCCCGCAGGCCCGGCACCGACAGGCAGCCTTCGAACCCCTCTTCAAGGGTCGGACTCAATGGAGTGATCAGTGGGTTGATCAGAATCGTCTGCGGCACCGCTTCGGCGTCCGGGTAGCGTTCGCTGTGTTCGAAACCAAAGATCACCAGTTGCAGGTCGATACCGATCTGCGGCGCGGCCAAGCCAACTCCGCCGACGCTTTCCATGGTCTGGAACATGTCGTCGATCAACTGCCACAACTCAGGGCTGTCGAACATTTCTGTCGGCACCGGTGGGGCAATGCGCAGCAGGCGTTCATCGCCCATTTTCAGAATTTCACGGATCATTTCAGGGCTTCGTCAGTGGTCGGCTTGATTGAGTGGTCCCGTCCCAGCCCCGAAACGTGGTGTTTGGGTTCGTCGGGCACGTTTTCGCCGTGTTTCTTGTTTTCGGATGACATGTGCTCGATCACCGCGTTCATTTCCGCGCCGAGCAACAGCACTGCAGCGGAAATATAGAAGTACAGCAGCAACACGATGATCGCGCCGATACTGCCATACATGGCGTTGTAATTGGCGAAGGCTTTGACATAGAGACCAAAGCCCAGCGAAGCGATGATCCAGACCACCACAGACAACACCGCACCTGGGGTGATAAAGCGAAACTCTTGTTTGACGTCAGGCATGACGTAGTAAATCAGCGCCACCGCCATCATCAACAGTACCACGATCACCGGCCAGCGAACGATGGTCCACACGGTCACGATAAAATCTTCGAGGCCCACTTGTGAGGCAATCCACCCCATCACCTGCGGCCCAAGCACCATCAGCGCGGCGGCAATCAGCAACATGCCGGCGATGCCAACGGTGTAGAAAATCGACAGCGGAAAACGTTTCCAGACCGGACGGCCTTCGACCACGTCATATGCGGCGTTCATCGCGCTCATCATCAACCGCACACCGGCGGACGCGGTCCACAGGGCGATGACGATACCCACCGACAATAACCCCCCCTTGGATTGCTGCAACTGATCGATCACCGGGTTCACCTGTTCCAGCGCCTGGGGTGGCAGGACCAGTTCCGATTGCAGGCGCAGCCAGGAGAAGAAGTCCGGCAAGTGCAGAAAACCGATCAGGGCGATCAGGAACAGGATGAAAGGGAACAGCGAGAACAGCATTTGATAGGCCAGCGCCGAGGCATAGGTCGACATCTCGTCGTCGACGAATTCGGTGACTGTACGCATCATCACCCGATGCAGGGGCAAACCTTTCATGGTTGGAAAAAACATTAGCGTCTCCTTTCGCCGCAAAAAGGTTGAAGTCATGGCGACTCAGAGGCCGTTTTCTACAACAAAGTAGCCTACTTGGCGACTTTGAAACAATCACAGGGTATATCTCGCCTATCCAACACAAAAACGGCCATCTTCGGATGGCCGTTTCTGTTACTCGTCAAATGCCGGATTACGCCTTATCAATGCCTTTTTTGAGAGCATCCTTGGCTTTGCCGACTGCTTGCTGGGTTTCGCCTTTCCTCTCCTGCGCCACGCCTTCGGAGCGCAGTTTTTCGTTGCCGGTGGCCTTGCCAATGCCTTGCTTGACGTTGCCGGCCGCTTCATTTGCCATGCCTTTAACTTTATCGCCAGTGCTGCCCATGGTATTTCTCCTGTGAACATTTCAATGGGGAAAGTGGTTACACAAGGATTGACCGGGGGCCTTTGCGCGGAGTTTCATTTATTTATTAACCGGACATTTCGCAGGTTAGGCTTTATGTTTGCAGCCTTTGCCCCGAGAATGCGCAACGTATTCAGGCCATGGCGCTGAAGATCCAATCCCGTAGGAACGTTATGAAACTCGATAAAAAGCAGGCCATTGCCCGCAGAAACCAGGAACTCGGCGGTGCTGTGCTTGGTGTCAACAACTGCCATTTCACCGAATTGAACCGCAACCGCAATATCTTCTGGTTCGATATTCCGGTCGCGCGCCTGGCCGTTGGTCAGTACGAATGGATTCATTTGCTGATGCACACCCCGGATACCGACGAACTGCTGCACCTTAAAGTGCCGACGGTGTTCCTGCGCGAGAAACTCGAAGGCCTGGTGGTGCGCAACCAAGGCAAACGCAAGGCAGCCCTGAGCCTGGAACTGAGCGCCGACAAGGACTCCTACCTGCAGGACATGCGCCCGGCCGGTACCAACGTCAACTTCGTGCAGTTCCGCCAGTAACCCCCCTGTTGATCGTTCCCACGCTCTGCGTGGGAATGCCGCCACGGACGCTCCGCGTCCGATGCTGGGACGCAGAGCGTCCCGGGCTGCGTTACCACGCAGAGCGTGGGAACGATCAGTCAGGCAACAAAAAGCCCCGCATCTGCGGGGCTTTTTGTTTGGCTAGGCGCTGACTTTCTTCACGCCCAGCTTCTTCAGCTCTTCGTCGCGCAGTTCGCGGCGCAGGATCTTGCCGACGTTGGTGGTCGGCAGCGCGTCGCGAAATTCCACGGCTTTCGGCACTTTGTAGCCGGTGACGTTGGCGCGCATGTGCTCCATCACCTGATCCTTGGTCAGGGTCACACCCGGTTTGGCGACGATAAAGATCTTGATCGCCTCGCCCGACTTCTCGTCCGGCACACCAATGGCCGCGCATTGCAGCACGCCCGGCAGAGTCGCCAGCACGTCTTCAAGCTCATTGGGATACACGTTGAAACCGGACACCAGGATCATGTCTTTCTTGCGATCGACAATGCGCATGTAACCGTCAGGCTGGATCAGCGCGATGTCACCGGTCTTCAGCCAGCCTTCGCTGTCGAGTATTTCATCGGTGGCGTCCTGACGCTGCCAGTAGCCCTTCATGACTTGCGGACCTTTCACACACAGTTCACCGATGGCGCCCAACGGCTGTTCAACACCGGCATCGTCGATGACTTTGCACAGCGTCGATGGCACCGGAATACCGATGGTGCCGATCTGGATGTTCTGGCTCGGGTTCACCGTGGCCACCGGGCTGGTTTCGGTCATGCCGTAACCTTCGCAGATCGGGCAACCGGCAACCTCTTTCCAGCGTTCGGCCGCGGCCAGTTGCAAGGCCATGCCGCCGGACAGAGTGATTTTCAGGCTGGAGAAATCCAGCTTGCGGAACGCTTCGTTGTTGCACAGCGCGACGAACAGCGTGTTCAGGCCGACGAAACCACTGAACTTCCACTTCGACAGTTCCTTGACCATCGCCGTCAGGTCGCGCGGGTTGCTGATCAGGATGTTGTGGTTGCCGATCAGCATCATCGCCATGCAATGAAAGGTGAACGCATAGATGTGGTACAGCGGCAGCGGGGTGATCAGGATCTCGCAACCTTCATTGAGGTTGGAACCCATCAGCGCTTTGCACTGCAGCATGTTCGCCACCAGATTGCGATGGGTCAGCATCGCCCCCTTGGCCACGCCGGTAGTGCCACCGGTGTATTGCAGCACGGCAACGTCGCTGCTGGCCGGGTTGGCTTCCGCCACTGGCTGGCCATGGCCCTTGCGCAGCACGTCATTGAATTTGATGGCCTTGGGCAAGTGATACGCCGGAACCATCTTCTTCACGTACTTGATGACGCTGTTGACCAACAGACGCTTGAGCGGCGGCAGCAGGTCGGCCACTTCAGTGACGATCACATGCTTGACGCCGGTTTTCGGCACGACGGTCTCGGCCAGATGCGCCATGTTGGCCAGGCAGACCAGGGCTTTGGCACCGGAATCGTTGAATTGGTGTTCCATTTCCCGCGCGGTGTACAGCGGGTTGGTATTGACCACGATCAGCCCGGCACGGATGGCACCGAAAACGGCGACCGGGTACTGCAGCACGTTGGGGAGTTGCACGGCGATTCGATCGCCTGGTTGCAAATCGGTATGCTGTTGCAGGTAAGCAGCAAAGGCACCGGACAATTCGTACAGCTCACCGTAGGTGATTGTCTTGCCCAGGTTGCTGAATGCCGGTTTGTCAGCGAAGCGTTGGCAGGATTGCTTCAACACTGCCTGAATATTCGGATACTCGTCTGGATTGATCTCGGCAGCAATTCCAGCTGGGTACTTATCCTTCCAAAAGTCTTCGATCATGGAAGCCCACTCCTCAGCAACGCGAATTCAAATACCGCATTTGGTGCGATTATTATTGGTGTGTGTTTTTGGTGAGTCTGGCTTTTAACATAGGCCGAGAAGTCACAAAGCGCGCCGAGAGTAGCAGCTTTGCCAAGGGCCGACTAGAGCCAAAAACGGCCCATATAGTCACATTTTTGACTCTTGACTAATAAATAGTCACTTTTAGAGCAAAAATTCTATAGCGCCTTGGAAGCCTTTGAAATCGGGGCTTCAGCCCCTTAAAAGCATCGCGGGCAAGCCCGCTCCCACAAGGTCCGCGTCGTACACATTCTTTATGCACAACACTAAACTTTGTGGGAGCGAGGCTTGCCCGCGATCCGTACGAAGCAGCCATTCAACGATCAGGCGATCTCTCGCAACTCCCGCCGCAGAATCTTGCCCACCGGCGTCATCGGCAACGACTCTCGCAAGACGATGTGCTTGGGGACTTTGTACGCCGTGAAGTTTTCCTTGCAGTAGGCCTTCAGCTCTTCAAGGCTGACACCGGATTCGCGGGCCACCACAAACAACTTCACCGCCTCCCCCGAACGCTCGTCCGGCACGCCGATCACCGCGCAGTTGGCGACTTTCGGGTGAGCCATCACCACGTCTTCGATCTCGTTCGGGTACACGTTGAAGCCCGAGACGATGATCATGTCTTTCTTGCGATCGACGATGCGAACGAAACCGTCCGGGTCGATCACCGCAATGTCACCGGACTTGAACCAGCCGTCGGCGTCCAGCACGTCGGCGGTGGCTTCGGGTTTCTGCCAATAGCCCTTCATGATCTGCGGGCCCTTGATGCACAGTTCGCCACGCTCGCCCAGCGATTGCTCGACGCCTTCATCGTTGATCACTTTCAGGGCCGTGCCTGGCACCGGCAGGCCGACCGTGCCGATGCGCGACTTGTCGCCATAAGGGTTGGTGCAGGCCACCGGCGAGGTTTCGGTCAGGCCGTAACCTTCGGTGATGCGGCAACCGGTGAGCTGCTCCCAGCGCTCGGCCGTGGCCTTGACCAGCGCGGTGCCGCCGGAGTTGGTGAGTTTGAGGCTGGAGAAATCCAGGGTCTTGAAGTCGGGATGGTCCATCAGCGCGACGAACAGCGTGTTGAGCCCCAGCAGCGCCGAAAACCGCCAGTTCTTCAGTTCCTTGATGAAGTTACCAATGTCCCGTGGATTGGTGATCAGCACGTTGTGGTTGCCGGTCACCATCATGCACATGCAGTTCGCCGTGAAGGCATAGATATGGTACAGCGGCAGCGGCGCGATCATCACTTCCAGGCCTTCGCGCAGCAGTGGTTGACCGTCTGCACCAAATTGCCCCAGGCACGCCCGCGCCTGCTGCATGTTCGCTACCAGGTTACCGTGGGTCAGCATGGCGCCCTTGGCCAGCCCGGTGGTGCCACCGGTGTATTGCAGCACGGCGATATCATCGAGGCCAACGTTCAGCGGTTTGATGCCCAGGCCCCGGCCCAGACGCAGCGCGCTCTTGAAGGAAATAGCCTGCGGCAAGGAATAGTCCGGGACCATCTTCTTGACTTTGCTCACCAGGGTATTGACCAGCCAACCCTTGGCGGTGGGCATCAAGTCGCCCATCTTCGCTTCGATCAGGTACTGAATGTCGGTGTCGGGCAGCACTTCCTGGACCTTCTGTCCGAACACGTTCAGGTACACCAGCGCCCGGGCACCGGAGTCCTTGAACTGATGACGCATCTCCCGCGCGGTGTACAACGGGTTGGTATTGACCACGATCAGCCCGGCGCGCAAGGCACCGAACACGGCAATCGGGTAATGCAGGACGTTGGGCATCTGCACCGCGATGCGATCCCCCGGCATCAGGTCGGTGTGGGCTTGCAGGTAACCGGCGAATGCGGCGCTGTAGCGTTCCAGTTCGGCGTAGGTCAGGGTCACGCCCATGTTGCTGAACGCCGGGCGGTCGGCAAATTTCTTGCAGGAACGCTCGAACACCTCGATCACCGACTTATAGGCTCCAAGATCAATATCCAGGGGCACGCCAGCCGGGCGCTTGTCATTCCAGAAATCAGGTTGCATTGTTCTTGTCCTCTTTACCTGAGCCTATCCGGGGCCGCTTTCTGTCCTTTCTCAAAAACAGAAAGCGAAAAACGGTGCTTCCCGGACACTAGCAGCTATAACGAATCAGGCAAATATGCGCACGGTCGTCATTGATCGCGTGAATCTTGCTGCCCCGGCGTGGCCTGATCAGACAGTAGGCGACGGGATGCGCTATACAATGCATCGAGGCTGTTTCCCACCCGGCAGCCTCATGCAGCCCAACGCAAAGGAATCGCCATGATCCACGACACTTTCTGGCTGACCGCGAGTGACCGCAGCCGCCTCTTCGTCAACCAGTGGCTGCCGGCCGCGCCGCTCAAGGCGGTGATCCTGCTGGCCCACGGCATGGCGGAACACAGCGGCCGTTACGCCCGTCTGGCGCAAGCATGCTGTGATCGGGATTACGGTGTGTATGCGCCGGATCTACGTGGACATGGCAAAACTGCCGAAAACGGCACCTTGGGCCATTTCGCCGATGATGATGGCTGGTGCAAAGTGGTCGGCGACCTGGCCAGCCTTAACCAACATATCGGCCAACAGCATCCCGGCGTGCCGATCGTATTGCTCGGCCACAGCATGGGCAGCTACATCGCCCAGGCTTATTTGCTGCACCACAGCGCCAGCCTGCACGGGGCGATTCTCAGCGGCTCGAACTTCCAGCCCGTAACGCTCTATCGCGCAGCGCGACAGATTGCTCGCCTCGAACGCCTGCGCCAAGGGCCCAAGGGTCTCAGTGCGCTGATCGAATGGCTGTCGTTCGGCTCATTCAACAAGAAATTCAAACCGGCGCGCACGCCGTTCGACTGGTTGAGCCGCGACCCGACTGAAGTCGACAAATACGCCAATGACCCGCTCTGCGGCTTTCGCTGCACCAATCAACTGTGGATCGATTTGCTCGGCGGCTTGCAGCAAATCAGCAAAGCGTCCAATCTCGCCCAGATCGATCCGGGCCTGCCGCTGCTGGTGATCGGCGGCGAATGTGATCCGGTGAGCGAAGGCAAACGTCTGAAAGATCTGGCCCACGCCCTGCGCGACGCTGGCTGCCAGAACCTGCAGCTGACTATTTACCCGCAGGCCCGGCATGAACTGTTCAATGAAATCAATCGCGATGAAGTGACTGCCGATGTGCTGAACTGGATCGCCCAGGACTTGAGCGCTCGCCGGCCACCCAGAACCGAATAGTTTTTTTGTGGATTTTTTTTTAATTCGTCACAGGAATCGAGACAGATGACCCAGGTTACCAACACGCCTTACGAAGCCCTTGAAGTCGGCCAGACCGCCAGCTACAGCAAGACCGTCGAAGAGCGCGACATTCAGTTGTTCGCCGCGATGTCCGGCGACCACAACCCGGTGCACCTGGACGCCGAGTTCGCCGCCGCCAGCATGTTCAAGGAGCGTATCGCCCACGGCATGTTCAGCGGCGCGTTGATCAGCGCGGCGGTGGCTTGCGAGTTGCCTGGGCCGGGGACGATTTATATCGGTCAGACGATGAGCTTTCAAAAGCCGGTGAAAATTGGCGACACGCTGACTGTGCGCCTGGAAATTCTCGAGAAACTGCCGAAGTTTCGTGTACGTATCGCCACTCGGGTGTTCAACCAGCGCGATGAGTTGGTCGTGGATGGCGAGGCGGAAATTCTGGCGCCGCGCAAGCAACAGACCGTGACATTGCCGACATTGCCGGCGATCAGCATCGGCTGATTTACAAGCCCCAAAAGATCGCAGCCTTCGACAGCTCCTACAGAGATCGGCGCAGGTGCTGCGAAGGCTGCGATCTTTTGATCTTACCGCCCCTCCTGCACCTGCACACTCGCCGTCATCCCCGCGCTCAAACTGATCCCTTCAGGCAACGTGTCGAGCTTGATCCGCACCGGAATCCGCTGCGCCAGGCGTACCCAGTTAAACGTCGGTTCCACCTCGGCCAGCAACTGCCCATCGGGCGTGGTATTGCGGTCGGTAATCCCGCGACTGATGCTTTCGACGTGCCCCTGCAACGCCTCCCCGGCGCTCATGAGCCAGACTTTGACCGGATCGCCGACGCGAATTCGCGGCAGTTTGGTTTCTTCAAAATACGCCTGCACATAAAAGGTCGAATCGTCGATCAACGCCATCACCGGTTGCCCGGCATTCACGTAATTACCCTGGGCCAGACGCAGGTTGGTGACGTGACCGCTGCGCGGCGCATGCACCTCGCTGCGAGTCAGGTTGAGTTGCGCGACCTTGGCTTCAGCCTGAGCTTCGCGCAGTTCGCCCCGGGCGATGCCGGCATTGATTTGCGCGTTCTCGCGCAGTTCGGCGCTGATCGCCTGCGGCCCGAGACTGGCTCGGCGGCTGGCTTCGTGTTCACGCAAACCGAGTTGCTGCTGACGGGTCTGCACCACCGCTTGCGCCTTCTCCAGCGCGGCTTCGAAACGATCACGGTCGATACTCAGCAACACATCGCCAGCCTTGACCTGTTGGTTATCGAAAGCCTTGAGCTCTCGCACCCAGCCAGACACGTCGGGGGCGATGACTACGACGTCGGCGCGGATCCGCGCGTCGCGAGTCCAAGGCGTCAACATGTAGTACTGCCACAGATGGAAGCCGGCAAAAATCGCCAGCGCCGTCAGGCTCAGGGTTATCGCGACACGTACGGATGTACGCATATTCAACTCCTTTATAAAGGCCCGAGGACGACGGTGATCAAGGTCAATACACAGACGTACAAGGCGCAATCAAACAATGCTTCGTGCCAGATCCAGCGACCGACCGGGGTCAGGCGCAATACCATGCGCAACGCTCCGGTCACCAGCAACGCCAGCAACACATCAATCAGAAACGGACTGAGCAGCACGCCGCCCACCGACCACTCACGCAAGCCCATGGCTTTGCTCCTGTTGGTGACACCAGGCACGCCAGCTGCTTTGCAATTGCAGCACCGCGCCCTGGGCGAGTTTCACCGCGTCGCTGGGCGGCAACGCGTACAAGGTTTTCAATAACGCTTCGCTGGGTTGCGCCAGCGCCTCGGCGCGATTTCCGGCCGGGCCTTGCCCGAGGACTTTTTCCAGTTGCTCGAGATAACGCCGCTGGGGCGCACTGACCGGCACCTGTGCGGCCGCCAGGCTCAAGCGCAAATGCAGCAACTCATCGCCGATGTCCAGGCCGAGCAAGCCGTCATCCCAGCGGCTGCGCGCCGGCTCCGGCAACTCGGGATAATGCCGCGCCAGTTGCAGCAAACGGTCGGCCATGCGCCCGCCGAACCAGCTTTCGGCACCGCGCAGATTGCGTCGGGTGAGGCGCACCAGATCGGCGAGGGTCGCCGCCAGTAAGCGTCGGCCATGCCATGTCGGGTTACGCATGATCAGCAAGTGAAACGCCAATACGGCAGCGCCGACACCGATCAACATGGCCTGAGCGCTATTGAAGAAATTCGCGACATCGAACTTCATCGTGTTCAGCGGCGAAACCAGCACAATAAAGTGCAGACAGAAGGAAGTGGCCGTGGCGCCGATCTGCGGTTTGGCCATGCCCAGCGCGCCGAGAAACAGCGGCACGCCCATGCCCATGCACAGCAGCGCAAACCCGCTCCATTGCGGCAGCAGAATCTGCCCGACGATAAACGCCGATGGAATCGCCAGCAGGATGCCGCGCAGAAAACTCATGCCGATTTGCGCCCCATTCTCGCGGCTGGCAAACAGACTGCACACCACACACGTCAGCACCAGAGCGCCCGACGCCGCAGGCCATGCCGTCGCCAGCCAGAAACCCGACACCACCAGAAACGCCAGCGCACTGCGCGCGCCAAAGACCAGCGCCAATGACAGGTCGCGATGCGGCGTCAGGGTTCTCGGCGGGTCGACCGTTTCACGCCCCTCCTGCACCGCTTTCAATGCGGTACAGGCTGCCATGGCGGTATCGAGCAACAAAGTGAAACGGGCCAGACAGTAACTTTGCGCAGCACTGATGTGTGCATCGTGAGAGGCGTCGAGCAACCTCGGGCGCAAGGCTTGCAACTGGGCGGTATCACAAGCGCCAATCGCTTCTTGAACCTCGGTCATCCATGGCATCAGTTGCTCGGCTTCGAGCAGTTCCAATTGATTCCATTGGCGGCGTACCGAACGGGCGATGCGCAACAGCATCAACAGCTTCTGACTCAAACCGCTGATGGCCCGCGCTCGTTGCCGACCGAGGCTACCTTCAAACCAGGCATGCTCGCGCTGGGCATCGACCGCGACGATTTTCCCGAGTATTTCCAGTAGGCCTTTACGCGCCTGAGCGTCACCGGCCAACGTTGCACGCGCGGCATTCATGCCGCTTTGCCAGGCTGCCCGGGCCTGGTCCGCCAGTTGCCGTTCGACCCGCAATGGCCAGAGCAACGCACTGGCAGCGGTGGCGCAGAGAATGCCCAGGCAGATTTCCGTGCAGCGCGCCACGGCTTGATCGAACACTGTCAGCGGATGGGTAATGGCTGGCAATGCGATGATCGCCACCGTGTAACCGGCCAACACGAAGGAATAGGACCAGGCACTGCGCAGCAAGGTCGAGCTCGCCGTACACAGCCCGAGCCACAACGCCAACGCCAGCAAAAACAGCCAGGGCGTCTGAGCGAACAGGCCCATGAACACCACCGACATGATCGTCCCGACCAGCGTACCCAACAGCCGTGCCAAACCCTTGTGCACCACCATCCCGGACAACGGTTGGGCGACGATAAATGCCGTCATCAACGCCCACGACGGTTGCTCCAGCCCCCAGCGCAACGCCAGCCACAGTGCCAGGCCGCCGCCGATCAAAGTCTTGATCGCGAACTGCAAGGCGCGGCGGTCAGGCGCGAATAAGGCCTGCAAAGTGATAGGCACGTAAAGCACTCTTGAAAGGACGGTTTAACGATAGCCGGGTTAGGCGTGATGATTTGAATAACAAATTATTAGCTAGCTATCTATATCCCGTCCAGTGTTAAATCCCGAACATAAAAAAACGCCAGACTGGCTGGCGTTTTTGACCGATGACAAACACTTATGAGCGTGCGCGAGCCTGGTTACGCAGGGCTTTCACCTGGTCATGGTTGCGTTGCACGCCGTGATACTGGCGTTCAACGATGTCACGAATGCTCACCAGGTTGTCTTTGTTGATTTTTTCCAGTGCTTCCTTGTAGGCCTTCAGCGCGTGGTCTTCACCGCGTTCGGCTTCGTTCAGCACCGCCTCTTCATCCTTACCGGTGAACATCGCCTTCACATCGACCCAGCGACGGTGCATATCGCCACTGACACTGGTGGAGGTTTCCGGATCACCACCGAGGGAGCGCACAGTCGCCTGCAGCTCGGCAGCGGCAGCAGCGCAGTCGGCGGAGCGCTGCATAAACAGGTTTTTGAGTTCTGGATGCTTGATGTCTTCAGCGCAAGTCTTGAACCCTTCCTGACCGTCTTTACAGGTTTCAATCAGGTCGTTGAGTACAGAGATCGCTTCTTTATTAATGTCGGTCATTTTTCAGTTCCTTGCGGTTGATGAAAGATGCAATAAGTAGTTGCAGCCTGCATGCCAGCTTTGAATTGATGACTTTTTACTTATATTTCAATTGGTTGGATTTTAACGAGAAATCTGTATCCGTTTTTTTTGCATGATCTGTCATTTGGCCTGCATGCAGAATGCCTGTATTTTCCAGACTGTTTTGAATCAAGATGACTGATGATGAATCCCGAAAAGCTCGAACTGCTGATTACCCGCGAAATGCCCTTCGGCAAATACAAGGGCCGCATCATCGCTGACCTGCCCGGCCAGTACCTGAACTGGTTCGCTCGCGAAGGTTTCCCCCACGGTGAACTGGGCGGTTTGCTGGCTTTGATGCAGGAAATCGACCACAACGGCTTGTCGGAACTGCTCGAACCCCTGCGCGCCAAACACGGCAAACCCGCGCCTCGCCACTGACCCGCCCTACCTCACCGAGTTGCTCATGCCCGATAACACCCGCCGTACCCGCGATGAAGCCTTTTGGCAGACCTTTGCCGACCGTTACGCGGTCGAACCCGGCCCCCTGAACCTGGAAAACGGTTATTTCGGGCGCATGTCGCGCACCGTGGTCGAGGAGTATCAGCGCAACATCGAACTCATCAACCGCGGCAACTCGGTGCATGTGCGACAGCGCTTCGAACAGGGCGAAAGCGTCAAGATTCGTGAGCAACTGGCCGAGCTGATCGGTGCCCCCGCCGAAGCCGTTGCCTTCACCCGCAACGCTTCGGATGGCCTGCAATCGCTGATCCGCAACTACAATCGCCTGGCACCGGGCGATCAGGTGCTGATAAGCGATCTGGAGTACGACACGGTAAAGGGCGCAATGCGTTGGCTGGCACGTTATCGAGGCGTGGAAGTGATCGAGATCGAACACTGCCACCCCGCGAGTTTCGACAGTTTACTCACCGCTTACCGCGAAGCTTTCGTGCGTTATCCGCGACTGAAGCTGATGGCGCTGACCCACGTCACCCATCGCACCGGACTGGTCATGCCGGTGCAGGCGATTGCCGCTGCCGCCAGGGAACACGGAATCGATGTGATCCTCGACGGCGCCCATGCCCTCGGTCAGATCGAGTTCGATCTCGAGAAACTGGGCATCGCTTTTGCTGGCTACAACTTGCACAAATGGATCGGTGCGCCGCTGACTCTGGGCTTCATTTACATCGCTCCCGAGCGCCTGGCCGATATTGACCCGGACATGGGCGAGATGCATTTCCCGGTCACCGACATTCGCGCCCGCACGCCCTACAGCACGCCCAATATTCCGGCCTTGCTGACCCTGCCGCTGGTGTTTGAAGAACATCACGCCATGGGCGGTTCCGTCGCCAAGGGCATGCGGCTCAATTACCTGCGTAACCGATGGGTCGATGCCGTGCGGGGGTTACCGGGAATTGAAGTCATGACCCCGGATGACCCGCGCCTGTATTGCGCCATCACCTCGATGCGCTTTACCCGGCATGCCGATCAGCAGGCGCTGGTCGAGCGCCTGCTCAACGACTACAACCTGTTTACCGTGATGCGCAGCGGTGCGGCGTGTGGCCCGTGCATCCGCATCACGCCGGGCCTCACCACCACCGCAGCCGACATGGATCGGCTGGCACGGGCGCTGACTGAATTGCGCTGAGGTCACACGGTGTATTTGTCGAAGTCCTCGGGCTTGATTTGCGATGACACTGCAAACGTGTCGACGCCGATGGTCATGTGCCCGAAAAAGCCGTCGTCGTTCGAGTCTCGACCGATGGCATGGACATTCAAGGTCGAGGCCTCGCCGCCTCGGTGTTTGTAGTGAAAATCTTCATCGTTTGTCAGCGCTGATACCGTGCGCCCGCCGTATTCTCTGGCATCAAGCACCGATCTCGACGCTACGTCCGGGAAGTAGAGTTGGCCAACCCAGGCGACATGGCGTTCTTCGAGATAGTTGTTGCCGGCTGTGATGCGTACCGCGACATGAATGTGCAGCGCTCGGCCGGCATAAAACCCCGGATAGATCGTGGTAAACCGGACGATGCCCTTTTTGTCCGTGAATTGCCCACCACGCAGGTAGGTATCATCATCGGTACGCGGGATCGACCCGATATCGCCGACGCTGACTTTTTTGTCTGGATTGATCTTGCTCCACCCCGAATACGCCCCGCGCGCGTTGCAATGCCAGATATCGACCACCGCCCCGGTGACCGGTTGACCGGTCATCGCATCGACGATCGTCAGCCGCAGCACCAAGGGGATGCCATCCATGCCTTCGCTGATGTTGCGTCTGATCAGTTTCGGGTTTCGAAAATACGGGCCGGCGATCTGTTCGGGTGACAGTTGGCAAGCCGGAGGTGGGGATGTCGTTGCAGTATTGTCGTCCATGACGTTCTCTCTTCAATAAGATGAACGCAGGTTAACGCTGGACGGGCGACGAGATGCGGTAACTATGTATCGCATGATGTCCTGTGGGAGCGGCGGTGCGGCGATCCGACTTGCTCGCGAAAGCGGTCTGACAGTCAAAATCTGCATTGAATGCGGCGGCCCCTTCGCGAGCAAGCCCGCTCCCACAGGGGTTTTATTTCAGGCAAAAAAAAACGGTGCACCGACCAAGCGCACCGTAAAGCCGTAGAACACACAACGAAGTGTTTGGTAAATCAGGTTAATCAGTCCAGCAGCGCCAACGCTTCGGCGGTGCATTCCTGGATGCGGGCCCAGTCGCCGTTCTTGATCCACTCGGGGTCAAGCATCCAGCTACCGCCCACGCACATCACGTTTTTCAACGCCATGTAGCTCTTGATATTGGCCGGGCTGACGCCGCCAGTCGGGCAAAATTTAACTTCGCCGAACGGGCCGCCCAGGGCCTTGATGGCCGCGACGCCGCCGCTGACTTCCGCCGGGAACAGCTTGAAGCGGCGATAACCCAGGCTATAGCCTTCCATGATGCCGGAGGCATTGCTGATGCCCGGCAACAGCGGGATCGGGCTGCCGACACTGGCTTCAAGCAAGTCACGGGTGATGCCCGGTGTGACGATGAATTGCGAACCGGCCGCTTCGGCCGCGGCCAGCATGCTGCGATCCAGTACGGTGCCGGCACCCGTCACCAGTTCCGGACGCTGCTCGCGCAGGATCTGGATCGCCTTGAGGCCGAACTGCGAACGCAGGGTCACTTCCAGCGCCGTCAGGCCACCGGCCGCCAGGGCGTCGGCCAACGGCAGCACGTCCTGTTCACGAGCGATGGTGATTACCGGCAGAATCCGCGCCTTGGCGCAAAGGCTGTCGATCAGGGCAACTTTGTCCGCCATGGAAACGGTCGGGGATGTGTTTGTCATAGCGGCTGATCCTTGGTTCATGGGCACCAGTAAATCTCTAACGTTGGTTGCAGAAACGCCCGAATCGGCATGGCGGCGACATCGTCACCGGCCAGTGCGGCATTCAGGGTGGTCAGCTTGGACTGACCGGAAATCGATAGAACGGTGTGCTTCGCCGAAGCCAGCAGCGCGCGACTCATGGTCAGGCGTTGATGGGGCACGGTCGGCGCCAGCATCGGCCAGCAACGACGGGTGCCGTCGACTTTCAAGGCATCGGCCAGGTTCGGGCTGTTGGGGAACAGCGACGCGGTATGACCGTCGTCGCCCATGCCCAGCACCAGCACGTCGATCGCTGGCAATTCGGCGAGCAAGCGATCAGCCTGCTCGGCGGCCTGTTCCAGGTTGGCGGTGGCACTGTAGAGGCTCAGGAACTGAGCCTTGGCCGCCGGGCCTTGCAACAGGTAACGCTTGAGCAGGCCGGCATTGCTGTCGGCATGTTCCACCGGCACCCAGCGCTCGTCAGCCAGGCTGACCACCACTTTCGACCAGTCCAGCTTCTGCTTGGCCAGGTGCTGGAAAAACGCCACCGGGCTGCGTCCGCCAGACACCACCAGCGTCGCGGCGCCTTGTGCGGCAATGGCGTCGCTCAATTGCCTGGCCACCGTCAATGCCAGGCCTTCGGCCAGCAACACCGGGCTTTTGAACTCATGAGCGCTAACGCCCTGAGGCAGTTTCAATTCAGATATCGCCATACCACGACCTCCCGTCCCGCGTGATCAGTGCAATGGAGCTCATCGGCCCCCACGACCCTGCCGCGTACGGCTTGGGCGCATCGCCGGATTTTTTCCACCCGGCGATCAACTGGTCACACCACTTCCACGCGGCTTCGATTTCATCTTTACGGACAAACAAATTCTGATTGCCGCGCATCACTTCCAGTAACAACCGCTCGTAGGCGTCGGGAATCCGCGCGCTGCGATAAGTGTCGGAAAAATTCAGCTGCAACGGACCGCTGCGCAGCTGCATGCCCTTGTCCAGGCCTTGTTCTTTGGTCATCACGCGCAAGGAAATGCCTTCATCCGGTTGCAGGCGGATGATCAGTTTGTTGCTGATCTGCAAGCGCTGCTCGGGGGCGAAGATGTAGTGCGACGGTTCCTTGAAGTGGATGACGATTTGCGACAACTTTTGCGGCATGCGCTTGCCGGTCCGCAGGTAAAACGGCACACCGGCCCAGCGCCAGTTACGAATGTCGGCACGCAGGGCGACGAAGGTTTCGGTGTCGCTCTGGGTGTTGGAATTAGGCTCCTCCAGATACCCGGGTACCGATTTGCCTTCGCTGTGGCCGGCGATGTACTGGCCGCGCACCACTTGAGTGGTCAGGCCTTCCGGGCTGATCGGCGCCAGCGCCTTGAGGACTTTGACTTTCTCATCGCGAATGCTGTCGGCGGACAGGTCAGCCGGCGGGTCCATGGCGATCAGGCAGAGCAATTGCAGAAGGTGATTCTGGATCATGTCCCGCAGCTGCCCGGCCTTGTCGAAATAGCCCCAACGGCCTTCGATCCCGACCTTCTCGGCCACGGTGATTTCCACGTGGGAGATGTAATTCTGGTTCCACTGGGTTTCGAACAGACTGTTGGCGAAACGCAGGGCGATCAGGTTTTGTACGGTCTCTTTGCCCAGGTAGTGGTCGATGCGGTAGGTGCGGTTCTCCGGGAAGAACTGCGCCACGGCGTCGTTGACCTTGCGCGAGGATTCCAGGTCCGAACCGATGGGTTTTTCCAGCACCACGCGGGTGTTTTCGGTCAGGCCGACCTTCGACAGGTTCTCGCAAATAGCGCCATACACCGCCGCCGGGGTGGCGAAGTAGGCAATCACCCGCTGGGCACTGCCGGCCTGCTCGGCCAGGGCGACGTAATCGTCAGCCTTGAGGAAGTCGACGTGCAGGTAGCTCAAACGGGCCAGGAAGCGCTCGACCACCGCTTCATCCAGCTCTTTGGCGCCCACGTAGCGGCGCAGTTCAGTGGCGATGAATGCCAGATGCTGCTGCTCGCTGCCGGGTTCACGGGCCAGCGCGATAATGCGCGTATCCTCATGAAGCAGGCCAGCGCCATCGAGTTGATAAAGGGCAGGAAACAGCTTGCGCAGGGCCAGATCGCCGAGAGCGCCGAACAAGGCAAAGGTGCAAGGTTCAACCGTAATCGAAGGCATGATGTTTGTTCTTTTATCAAGTTAAGCTACAAATACCTTTTTTCAAGGCATCACTCAAGGGAAAATGTAGTAATAACCACAACATTTTCGCAAAATACAGATTCCGAGTGGTGGTCGGTCGGAGCCATCAGTAGGATAGGCCACCGTTATGGGCCGTATCAAAGGCCCAATTTGCATTAGTCGAACGCTTATTTGCGCTGCTGACCTAAGGAACATGAAATGGATCGCGTGCGAAATTTACTGGAACAGATCCAGAATCGCCTTGAAGACCTGAACAAGGCTGAACGCAAAGTCGCTGAAGTGATTCTGCTCAACCCGGAGCAGGCCACCCGGTTCAGCATTGCCGCCCTCGCCCAGGCCTCGAAGGTCAGCGAGCCGACGGTCAACCGTTTCTGCCGCTCGTTCGGCGTCAGCGGCTACCCGGAACTGAAACTGCAGCTGGCCCAGAGCCTGGCCAGTGGCGCGGCGTATGTCAGCCGGGCGGTTGAAGCCGATGACAATCCGGAAGCGTATACAAAAAAGATTTTCGGCAGCGCCATCGCCTCTTTGGACAGTGCGTTGCAGGCGCTTGACCCGAGCCTGATCAGCCGCGCCGTTGACTTGTTGATCCAGGCCCGCCAGATCCACTTCTTCGGCCTCGGCGCCTCGGCCCCGGTGGCGCTGGATGCCCAGCACAAGTTCTTCCGCTTCAACCTGGCGGTGACCGCCCATGCCGACGTGCTGATGCAACGCATGATTGCCTCGGTGGCCCACACCGGTGAGTTGTTCGTGATCATTTCCTACACCGGCCGCACCCGGGAACTGGTGGAAGTGGCGCGCATCGCCCGGGAAAACGGTGCTTCGGTGCTGGGCCTGACGGCGGAGGGTTCGCCGCTGGCCAAGGCCAGCACCTTGAGCCTGAACATCCCGTTGCCGGAAGACACTGATATCTATATGCCGATGACGTCACGGATCATTCAGCTGACCGTGCTCGATGTGCTCGCCACCGGCATGACCCTGCGCCGGGGCGTGGATTTCCAGCCGCATTTGCGCAAGATCAAAGAAAGCCTGAATGCCAGTCGGTATCCGATTGGGGATGAGTTTAATTAACTCGTACCGATCGTTCCCACGCTCTGCGTGGGAATGCCTCTAGGGACGCTCCGCGTCCAGTGACGCGGAGCGTCACGGGCTGCAT
>NZ_JBXAOA010000056.1:0-31046 GCF_058802325.1 Pseudomonas sp. GW822-FHT02E03
CCCCCCCCCCCCCCCCCCCCCCCCCCCCCCCCCCCCCCCCCCCCCCCCCCCCCCCCCCCCCCCCGCTCCCACAGTAGATTGTTGGTGTAAGTGAAGCCGTGTTCACACCACGCCCTTACACCAGCGATCTTCGAACCCCCCACACTCAAGGACTGAATGTGAACTCCACCCGCAATGCCCAACTGATCATCGCCGCCCGGCTGATTTCGGACTTCGGCGCTTTCCTCAACATGGTTGCCCTGGCCACCTACGTCTACCTGCTCAGCAACAGCGCCATGAGCGTCGGGATCTTCCTCGCCAGCCGTGTAGCCGGGGGGATCTTTGCCAGTTTGATCGGCACCCGGTTCTATCGCCGCTGGGCCGGGCGTCTGCCGCTGATTGCCTTCGACCTGCTGCGCGCCGGTTTGCTGGGCCTGCTGCTGGTGTTGCCGGTCACCCAACAAGCGCTGCTGCTACCGCTGATCGCATTCGGTCTGGGGTTCGGCAATTCGATGTTCGCCATTGGCCTCAACAGTCAATTACCGCACATGATCGATAAGGCGCAGTTGCTCAAGACCAACGCCTGGATGACCTCGGCATCATCTGCGGCGATGGTCGGCGGGAGTCTGGTGGCAGGGTTGTTGGTGGCGGGGTTTGGCTTTGAAACGGTGTTTGCCCTGAACGTGGCCACTTACCTGTTGGCGGCGTTGTTGATTGTGCCGCTGCGGTTTCCCAGACCTGCACCCAGCGATGAACCCCATCACCAACAAGGCGAATGGTCGGCCCTGCGTCAGGGTTTACGCACAGCGCCGGTGCTGGCGGCGATGCTTGCCGTCGCGATGGCCGACACTTTGGGCAGCGCCGCACACAACGTCGGCTTCCCGATCATTTCAAAATTGCTGACACCCGAGTCGGCCAGCACCACCCTGGGCATGATGCTGGCGGTCTGGGCCAGCGGGAAATTCATCGGTGCGCGAGTTGCCAGTCGCCTGAAAGGTACGGACAACGTTCATCTGGAACGGCGATTTTTCTTTGGCGTGTTGCTGATGTCCTGCGGCTTCATCCTGATGTTTCAGCAGCAAACGCTTTACGGCTTGCTGCTGTTTTCATTGCCCGCAGGCTTGGGCGACGGGTTCTCGGAAGTCGGCCTGATGTCGCGTCTGCAACGTGAACCGGACAACCTGCGCCTGCCGATTTTCAGTTTCCTGACGCTGCTGCAAATGACCGGGTTCGGCATCGGCATGTTGATCGCCGCGCCGTTCTATTCGTGTTGGACGCCCGGCGCGGTGGTGTTGTTGTTTCACGGCATTCCCCTCACCACGTTGCTGGTGGCGAAGGGGGTGGCGCTCAGGAATGGGCGGGTTCGGCGCAGCAGCCCGACGCCAGCTCCTTGAGGATCGGGCAGTCCGGGCGGTGGTCGCCGTGGCAATGCTCTACCAGGTCTTGCAGGGTGTCGCGCAGTTGGCCGAGTTCGCGAATCTTCTGGTTCAGCTCGTCGATGTGCTGACGGGCCAGCGCCTTCACATCAGCGCTGGCGCGCTGACGGTCTTGCCAGAGGGTCAGCAGTTTGCCGACTTCCTCCAGCGAAAACCCCAAATCCCGAGAACGCTTGATGAACGCCAGAGTATGCAGATCGTCGTCGCCATAGACCCGATAGCCGCTGTCGGTACGATGTGCAGCCTTGAGCAGGCCGATGGATTCGTAATAACGGATCATCTTTGCGCTCAGACCGCTCTGGCGGCCCGCTTGGCCAATGTTCATCGGTGATCCTCCAGGTCTTTGGGTTTCCAGGTTTTCAACAGTAACGCATTGCTGACCACGCTGACGCTCGACAGCGCCATGGCTGCGCCGGCCAGCACCGGGTTGAGGAAGCCGAACGCCGCCAGTGGCAGGCCGATCAGGTTATAGACGAAGGCCCAGAACAGGTTTTGGCGAATCTTCGCGTAGGTCTTGCGGCTGATCTCCAGCGCCGCCGGTACCAGCCGTGGATCGCCGCGCATCAGGGTGATCCCTGCAGCGTGCATGGCGACGTCGGTGCCGCCACCCATGGCGATGCCGATGTCTGCCGCGGCAAGGGCCGGTGCGTCGTTGATACCGTCGCCGACCATTGCCACCACACCGGTTTTTTTCAGTGCGGCGACGGTGGCGGCTTTGTCAGCCGGCAGGACTTCGGCGTGGACATCGCTGATGCCCAGCGCCTCGGCGACCACCTTGGCGCTGCCGCGGTTATCGCCGGTCAGCAGGTGGCTGCTGATGTTCCGTGCGCTTAAGCGTTGCACTGCTTGCAAGGCGCCGGGTTTGAGCGTGTCACCGAAGGCGAACAGGCCGAGCACCCGTGGCTCGGGGCTTTGTGCGATCAGCCAGGACAGGGTCCGGCCTTCGGTTTCCCAGGCCGTTGCGGAGTCAGCCAATGGTCCGGCGCTCAGGCCGCTCTCTTCCAGAAGGCGCCGATTGCCCAAAGCCAGTCGCCGACCATCGAGACCGCCGGCAATGCCGCGTCCGGTCAGCGATTGACTGTCGCTGACATCAGCCACGGTCAGGCCGCGCTCGGTGCAGGCATCCAGCACAGCCTTGGCCAACGGGTGTTCACTGCCGCGTTGCAGCGCACCAGCCAGTTGCAGCAAGGCGGCTTCGTCACCTTCGATGGCACTCAGATGCGCGATGCGCGGTGTGCCCGACGTCAGCGTGCCGGTCTTGTCGAACACCACGGCGCTGACTTCATGAGCGCGCTCCAAGGCTTCGGCGTCCTTGATCAGAATCCCGTAGCGCGCCGCTACACCCGTGCCGGCCATGATTGCCGTCGGCGTGGCTAGCCCGAGTGCACAAGGGCAGGCGATCACCAACACTGCGACGGCGTTGATCAACGCGGTTTCCAGAGGCGCGCCGTACAGCCACCAACCGACCAGGGTCGCCAGGGCGATCAGCAGAACCACAGGCACGAACACCTGGCTGACTTTATCCACCAGTTTCTGGATCGGTGCTTTCGCCGCCTGCGCGTCTTCGACCAGGCGGATGATCCGCGCCAGCACGGTTTCTGCGCCGAGCGCCAAGGTCTGAACCAGCAGCCGACCTTCGCCATTGATGGCACCGCCGGTGACCTTGTCACCCGGTTGTTTTGGCACCGGCAGGCTCTCGCCGCTGATCAGTGCTTCATCGGCGTGGCTCTGGCCTTCCACAACAATGCCATCCACCGGGAAGCGTTCGCCGGGTTTGACCATGACCAGATCGTTGAGGCGCAAAGCGCTGATCGCAACCTCCTGCTCACGGCCATCAATCACCTGAATGGCTCGCTCCGGACGCAAGGCTTCAAGGGCGCGGATGGCGCTGGCGGTCTGGCGCTTGGCGCGGCTTTCCAGGTATTTGCCCAACAGCACCAGCGCGATCACTACTGCCGAGGCTTCGAAATACAGGTGCGGCATGCGACCGGCGGCGGTGGCCCACTCGTAAACGCTCAAGCCGTATCCGGCGCTGGTGCCCAGGGCCACCAGCAAATCCATGTTGCCGGCACCGGCGCGCACGGCTTTCCACGCAGCGACATAGAAGCGCGCGCCGAAGATGAACTGCACCGGGGTGGCCAACGCAAACTGCACCCATGCCGGGAGCATCCAGTGCACACCGAAAGGTTGCAGCACCATCGGCAGCACCAGCGGCAAAGCGAGGGCGATGGCCGCCAGCAAGGCCCAGCGTTCGCGATGCAGGCGTTGCTGTTGAATGTCGGCTTGCGGGTGTTCGACTTCCCAGACGCTGGCGGAGTAACCGGCTTTGGTCACGGCGTCGATCAGGGTTTGCGGATCGACCAGGCCGAGCAGTTCGAGGTGCGCACGTTCGTTGGCCAGGTTAACGCTGACACTCTTCACGCCCGGCACCTTGGTCAGCGCCCGTTCGACGCGGCCGACGCAGGACGCGCAAGTCATGCCGTCGATGCTCAATTCCAGGGTCTGCTGTGGCACGCTGTAACCGGCCTGCTGCACCGCGTCCATCAAGGCAGGCAGGCTGTCACTGGGCGCTTGAACCCGGGCCTGTTCGGTGGCCAGGTTGACGCTGACGGCCGTGGCGCCGATGACTTTGCTCAAGGCACGCTCGACACGTCCGGCGCAACTGGCGCAGGTCATGCCGGCAATCGGCAGATCGAAGGTGGTGGATTCGGACATCGGTCACGCTCCCTGTAGAAATTACCTACAGGATCAACCTTGCCATGCTGGCAAGGTCAAGCGCCAGTCTGAAAATCGCCGCAGGCCTAATGTGGGAGCGGGCTTGCTCGCGAAAGCGGTATGCCAGTCGACATCATCGTTGACTGACACGCCGCCTTCGCGAGCAAGCCCGCTCCCACATTGGTTTTGCGTCAATACTCGAGGGCGGCAGGCTTGAGGTACATCCCTTCCTGCGTCATTGCAATCCGGAACTTCAACACATCCCCGGCCTTGAGCGTGATGTTCTGCGAACCCGGCGCGAGCATGCCCGGGTTGCAACCCGGCACCTGGCCCGGCAGCAGTTTGAGGCGCAGGGACACATTGCCCGGCGGCAGGTTGAACGAGGTGCTCTGTTCCTGGAACAGTCGCGCCGATAGCTGATCCTGGATGTACACGCCGATCTCGCAGGAAGTCGAAACCTCCAGGCGCTCGCGGGAAATGATCAGCACGCCATAATCCTCCCCGGCGGCTTGAACCGAAGGTGTCGCGGCAAATAGGGTGAGGAAGCCAAACAGGCTGAGAGCTGACCAGCGCATGGCTGAATCTCCTGATGTCGAGTCATAGATGGACGCAGCTTGGCCGAGCGTGGCGCCGATTGCCAGCCCGGCAGGTTGCTTGAGAACTTGACCTTGCCATGGTGGCAAGCTCGAGACTGACCTCAACCCTCATTAAAGGAGTTGTCCCATGCAAGTGTTCAATGTTGAAGGCATGTCCTGCGGTCACTGCGTCAAGGCCATCACTCAGGCGCTGCAAGCCAAGGATCCCGCGGCCAGTGTGCGCATTGATCTGGCGGCAAAAGAAGTCGGCGTTGAAAGCGCACTGACGGCCGATCAGGTGATCGCCGCGATCAGCGAAGAGGGCTATGGCGTCAAATTGGCCTGAGTTTTTTAATAGTTAGCGACCTAACGGAATGTTCAAGGCGTCCACGCAAGGCTAGACTGTCGGCCTGCCGATCCCTGTCTAATCTGGACGCCTGATGAACTTTCGCACAATCCTGATTCTCGGCGCCTTGAGCGCTTTCGGTCCGCTGGCGATCGATTTCTATCTGCCGGCATTTCCGGCGATGGCGCTCGCTTTCGGCACCGACGAAAAACACGTTCAACTGACCCTGGCGGCCTATTTCCTCGGCTTGTCCATTGGTCAACTGGCGTACGGCCCGGTGGCCGATCGCTTTGGGCGACGCATTCCCTTGCTGACAGGTGTCGGCTTGTTCACCGCCGCTTCATTGGCCTGTGCTTATGCGCCGACGCTGGAATGGCTGATTGGCGCACGTTTCGTCCAGGCGCTGGGCGGGTGCGCGGGCATGGTGATTGCGCGGGCGGTGGTCAGCGATAAATGCGATGCGGTGGGTTCGGCGAAGGTCTTTTCGCAGTTGATGCTGGTGATGGGCCTGGCGCCGATTCTTGCGCCAATGCTGGGCGGGTTGCTGGTCAACACGACGGGCTGGCAATCGATCTTTCTGGCGCTGACCGGTTTCAGTGCACTGGCAGGGTTGGCGGTGGCTCTCGGGTTGCCGGAAAGTCTGCCGGCCCATGTGCCGCGCCAACCGTTGTCGGGCGCGCTGCGTCAGTACGGTCGGTTACTGGCGGACCCGATCTTCCTCGGCCATGCCCTGACCGGTGGTGTCGCCATCGCCGGGATGTTTGCCTACATCGCCGGTTCACCGTTCGTCTTCATCAAGCTCTATGGCGTGCCGGCCGAGCATTTTGGCTGGCTGTTTGGCATTAACGCGGCGGGTTTCATTCTGGTGGCCCAGGTCAATGCCCGGATGCTGGCCAAGCGCGGCCCGGCCTTTTTGCTGGCACGGACTGTCTGGTTCTATCTGTCGGGCGGTTTGGCCCTGTTGGCGGTCAGCGCGTTGCACACCGAACAGTTGTGGCCGTTGCTGATTCCGCTTTTCCTCTGCATCGCCAGCCTGGGTTGCATAGTGCCTAACGCCTCGGCCTGCGCCATGAACGGGCAGGGCGCGCGGGCGGGCAGTGCCTCGGCGATGCTCGGTTGCCTGCAGTTCAGCGTTGCCGCCGGGGCCGCAGCATTGGTGGGTGTTTTACACGATGGCAGCGCCATGCCCATGGCCATGGTCATCAGCCTGTGCGGGATTCTGGTGGTGAGCGCGGCGACGCTCACCCGGCGTTTGCAAAATGCCCGGGCGCTGACGCAAGCCCAGGTCTGAGGACGGACTCAGCCAGCAGCGCGATGCTGACGGTCGGGAATCTGATGGGGTGCGTGCAAGCGCGCTTCAAGCGTTTTAGTGAACGCCAGGGCTTCGGCCTCACTGCGGAACGTCACAGCGTGTTGATCCAGGCGGACCTGCCAGCGGGATGTTGCCACTTCTTTTATCAGGATCTTCATTGCTGAACTCCTATCGTAAAAGACGTCTCGTAAAAGACATCACATAAATGATTGTTCGCAGAGTTTTCGATTGTAGACCCGAATACGATCGCAATTGTGACAACGGTCAATTCTCTGACTGACGGCAAAAAATCGCCGGTTCCTACAAGACCGAAACATCCGGGATGTACGCCGATCCACGTAGGAGTTGCCGAAGGCTGCGATCTTTTGATCTTGCTTTTAAAACACAAGATCAAAAGATCGCAGCCTCCGGCAGCTCCTACAAAGGCTGCGATCAGAACCCTTCAAGCACAATTTTGCCCTTGGACTTGCCGCTCTCCAGCAGAGCATGGGCACGCCGCAGGTTGGCCGCGTTGATGGTCCCGAAGTGCTCGCCAACCGTGGTTTTCAGCGTGCCCGCATCGATCAGCCCGGCGACGCGGTTGAGCAGGTTGTGCTGCTCGATCATGTCTGCGGTTTCGAACAGCGAGCGGGTGTACATGAACTCCCAGTGCAGCGACAGGCTCTTGCGCTTGAGCTTGGTCACGTCCAGCGACTTCGGATCATCGATCAGCGCCAGTTTGCCTTGCGGCGCCAACGCCTCCACCAATTGATCCAGGTGTTGATCGGTCTGGGTCAGGCTGGCGACGTGGGTCACCTGCTCGAACCCGGCACGTTTGAGTTCCTCACTCAGCGGCTGGCTATGATCGATCACCTGATCGGCGCCCAGGTCACGCACCCAGCTCTGGGTTTGTGCACGGGAAGCGGTGCCGATGACCTTCAAGCCGGTGAGCTGGCTGGCCAATTGCGTGAGGATCGAACCCACACCGCCAGCGGCACCGACGATCAGCAGGCTCTGGCCTTCATCGGTTTTGCCTTCGCGCACTTGCAGGCGTTCGAACAGCAGTTCCCACGCGGTAATGGCGGTCAGCGGCAGGGCGGCAGCTTCGGCGAAACCGAGGGTTTTCGGCATATGGCCGACGATTCGCTCGTCCACCACATGCAACTCGCTATTGCCGCCGGCACGGGCGATGGAGCCGGCGTAGAACACTTTGTCGCCGGCCTTGAACAAGGTCACTTCGCTGCCGACGGCCTTGACCACACCGGCCACGTCCCAGCCCAGCACCTTTGCCGCGCCGCCTTCCGGCTGGACGTTCTGGCGAACCTTGGTATCCACCGGGTTGACCGAGATGGCTTTGACCTCCACCAACAGGTCGCGCGGGCCGGCGACCGGTTCTGGCAGTTCGATGTCTTGCAGGGATTTTTCGTCGCTGATGGGCAGGGAGGCGTAGTAGGCAATGGCTTTCATATGGGCTCCTGGAACGGAATGATTTCGATGGGACAGATGATTGGTTATTTCCCGGCAAGATAAAACCCGCTAAAAGAGCAGTCTCTTTCAATATTTTTTTGATAATCGGGGCTGGCGATGTTGCGTTTCGATGACTTGCAGTTGTTCGTTCGGGCTGCGGACCTGGGCAGCCTGTCGGCGGCGGCACGGGTGATGGATATGTCGGCGGCGGTGGCCAGTGCGGCGTTGAAGCGCATCGAACAGCAACTCGGCGCGCGCTTGCTCGCCCGTTCTACCCGTAGCCTGCGCCTGACTGCTGAAGGCGAGGGCTTTCTGGAGTACGCCCGGGCAGCTTTGAGCAATCTTGATGAGGGCCGCCGCCTGCTGGCCAGCGGGCAGGATCAGGTCAGCGGGATTTTGCAGTTGTCGGCGCCTTCGGATTTCGGTCGCAACCTGCTGTTGCCATGGCTCGACGAGTTTCAGCGCGAGCATCCGAAGCTCACGGTACGGTTGCTGCTGGGTGACCGCATCGCCGACCTGTTTCGCCAACCGGTGGACATTGCCCTGCGGTATGGCGAGCCGGAAGACTCGAGCCTGGTGGCGTTGCCCATCGCCCCGCAGAACCGTCGTGTACTCTGCGCGGCGCCGAGTTACCTGGCCCGGCATGGCGAACCTCGGTATCTGGAGCAATTGGCTCAGCACAATTGCCTGTTATTCATGCTCGGTAGTCGGGTTCACGATCACTGGAGTTTCCACGATGGCAAACGCGAAGTGAGCCTGACGGTCAGTGGTGATCGCTTCAGTGACGACGCCGATGTTGTGCGTCTGTGGGCGATAGCCGGGGCGGGGATTGCGTATAAATCCTGGCTCGACGTAGCGGCCGATGTGCTGGCCGGTCGGTTGAAAGTGCTGATGCCGGAGTTGCTCTGTGAGCGCGCACCGCTGAATTTGCTGTGCGCCCATCGCGCACAATTGAGTAAGCCGGTGAACCTTTTGCGGGAAATGCTTGCCAGCCGATGCGCTCACATAAGCAGTCAATTTCCGACGAAATCGGATGTCGATTATTAGTCGCAGACACGCCAAATGAGTACGAGAGATGCTTAATCCCCCAGCAATGCATAGGTCTCGCTACGAATGGCGTCCACCCAAAAGTTTATTGAGAGTGACAAGCTCAGCGAGCTGACCTCGTGGTACCAGCCCTCGGGTAAATACAACATATCGCCAGGTCGTAGTTGAAGGTGAAAGAATTTCACCTGCCTCGCCTTAGGAAACCTGTCGAAGTCCGGAGAGGACGGGTTGAAGTCACAGCCCTCCAGCCCGCCCTGGGGTGAAGTTGACCAACTGCCTAATGCTTCGCGGTGGTGCGGCGCGGCTAGCAGTATCGCCTTTTCACCCCAAACTTGAGCAAAAAGGTTGTCGGAGTCGTCACGATGAAGTGGGGTTAGCGTACCTTTCGGGCCCAACCAGAAGCGTGGGGGAAGATATAGGCGCCTTTTGAAGTAATCGGGGAACCTGATCAATTCGCGTGCTGATCCGTTGCGGAGATTCCTGTGGGCTCCGCCAGGCCTTCGAGGCTCGCTCTGGGGTGGACGGGTAAATTTCTTGCCTGGCTATTCGTATCATCCCAGCTATCTCGCATTACATGGCTGTAGGAACAGCATGGCCGGTGACCGGGAATTGATTGTGCAAACGTTGCCTGAATGACGAATGGAGCAGTACTTGAGAATTACCAGAAGAGAGCGCGAAGTTATACTGTTACTAGTAAATGGATTGACTAATAAACAAATCGCTCAGCAACTGGGTATCAGTAAATATACAATCAGGGATCACCCTTCATCCATATTTGAAAAAATGGATGTCACAAGTCGTATCGAGCTAGCCGTTTTGGTTGTTGGGATGAAAGAAAACCCCTGGTGTGCTATTTCGAAATAAACGTCGTCGCGAGGTAGTCATAGTCTTCTAATTTTTTATCAAGAGGCGCTTATATTAAAGATGGCTCTGTTCTGATATTACGCACTGGCGACAATAAGCAGCTGGGCGTTGTTTGTTGTTGCGTGAAGTTGTGCTGAGCGCCACACCTACAGGTGTAGGGTGGTGTTTTGCTGCTATTTCCTCTAGGGTTGTGGATAGCAATTACCACCTTGCCGTTGGAGTGGTTTTTATTGGGCGAGGTACCGGCCCTTGGATCGAAGGGTGCAACATTGTTTACTTAAACGATTCGATAGCAGGCAAGCAACGTTCAGGCGACATACTCCGAGATTATAGTTATATGGTGAAGTCCGCATCGGAGCGCCATCGTGACTTGCCATTGAAAACCTTTAAGGCCGAGCGCTATGGAGGAGATGGTTTAATAGGACAGCCACCCCTATAGGTTATGTCACCTGGGCACATCTGGCGGATGATGTCGAACACCGTTTGATAACGGACCCGGACTTTCTGCTTCATCCGGCCGAGTGGAATGAGGGTGGGCGTACTTGGATCATTGATTACTGCTTTCCTTATGGTGGGAGTAAGGAGTCTTTCCATCAGCTAAAGGATATTTTTCGAGCGCAGGGTATTGAACAGGTCTCTTGGGTGCGCAGGAACGCAGATTATTCAGTCAGAAAAAAAGTGCGGTGCAGGCTGCGAGAGTCAGTGGCACCGTATCGGGAAGGATTATATGACTGATGTAATGAGCCAGTTGGTCTGGCCAGAATTAGCGTCACCGCTATGTGCGAAACGATGCCAGTAAAAACTGTTGTGCGACCGCATACCGTTAAATGAGAAGGATGAATATATTGAAAGGCTTTGTCGTGTTTTTAATTACAATTTTAATTGGGATTGCAGTTGGTACAATTGCCGAGTATTGGGAGGTGAATAAATACATCAAGTATGTGTTGATGGCTGCGATTATAACTATTTTTCTTCGGTTGTTGGGCTATAAAAATGGGAGTGGTCGACAAGTTTGAATTGTGCAGCATGAAATTCAATTAAATTGGTACTAACTAAGGAAGCAAGATGAGAAGTTTAACGGACAAAGAATTGCTGATGGTTTCCGGCGCAGGATCCGGGATGACTGTCTCGCCAGAGACCGTGGGCGGCGCAGTCGGGGGGATGATCGGGGGTATGGCAGGCGGGCTAATCGGAGGAGGAGTCGGCGTTATCGTAGGCGGCGCGATAGGTAACTCTCTGGCAAACGGAACGCGTGACCCAGGCTCGGTGAGCACCAGTGGTATTCCTTGGGGAGCTTCGATGGGCGGCCCTTACCAGCCCGTGCAGAAGGAGAGCTGACCAAGCGCGCCCATTTGCGTGCCCGCAAGCTGGATTCAACGGGTCGCGGCGAACGCGGCTCATTGGTTCCGTCCGTCTGTCCCATCCCGATGAGCTGATCCTGCCCGTTGACCAGCAGGCGGCGGCCCTCATCGAGATTGCTCAAGGCTGCCCCGGGCGTATTCCAGAAAGCCTCGCCTTCAGCGGTCAGGCGCAGGCTACGGGTAGGACGGGCGAGCAAGCGCGCCGAGTTGCTGTTCGATACGAGCGCCTACCGCTGAATTTGCTGTGCGCCCATCGCGCACAATTGAGTAAGCCGGTGAACCTTTTGCGGGAAATGCTTGCCAGCCGATGCGCTCACATAAGCAGTCAATTTCCGACGAAATCGGATGTCGATCATTAGTCGCAGGTAAATAGCGAAATTTCTGTCAGCAACTATCACCACCAATGGATTCCCAAGGGCAGGAACCAGCGGTTAACCCGCTTATACTAGCGCCCGCCTCATGTACGCACCGTCGACCTCGCAATGGCGAGTCCAGGTTCGATTCGGTCATACCCGATGGTCATCACCGGACCTTCGTTGCACCCACGAAGCAATGGCTTGGGTGAGTGGGTGGCTTTGCCCGGTCCATGGCGGTTTTCGCGTCTTGGCCGACGACACATTACTGGTCAAGATGTCTCTGAGCAGTAGACGAAACGATTCAACAGGGAGTGAATACATGGAACATGCACCTTGCATCAGCCAGATCGCCACATTACTGGCTGACCCCAAGCGCAGCGCAATGATGTGGGCCTTGATGGACGGCTCGGCGCGACAAACCGAAGAGCTGGCGTTGCTGGCCGGCCTGTCGCCGTCTTCGGCCAGTGCGCATTTAGGGCGTCTGTCCGCCGGAGGTCTGTTGAAAGTCGAAACCCGTGGCCGCAAACGGTTTTTCCGGCTTGCCGCGCCGGAAGTCGGCGCCGCGATAGAGGCTCTGGCCAGCGCGACCCTGGCCAGCGCGCCTCGGGACATTCCAGAGGTTTTCAAACGCACGAGCCCTATCGCCAAACCTCAGGCGGCGCCTTCGTCATTGCTGCGGGCCAGGCTCTGCGACGACCATCTGGGCGGCACCTTGGCCGCCGACCTCTACCAGCGCCTGCTGGATGCGGGCTGGATCGAGCAATTCGATCAGCGGGTCATGATCACTCACAAGGGCGCCACACAATTGGCAACACGCGGTGTGTTCATCCAGGCGCTGGCTCATCGCAACAGCAGAGTCGCCTGCGCTTGCCCGGACTGGAGCGAAAGACGCCCGCACATGGGCGGTTCATTGGGCGCGGCGTTGTTGCAGCTGTTCATGCAATCGGGCTGGTTGAGCCTGCCCAACGATTCGCGAGCGTTGCAGATCACCGCTTTGGGGCAACAGGAAATCCATCGCTTCGCCAAGGAAACCGAACTGGAAATGGCGCTTTAGAGCCGTTGAGGTGCGACGTCCGGGATTTGTTTCAGACGTCGTTCATAGCTGTGGACAGGTCGCATCCAGCAATAATCCCCAGCTGCTATCGCGCACACTCGATCCGGGGATTTCAGGATTGGGGGAATGTGGCATGGAAACACGAAGCTTCAGCGCGGCAGAACGATTGGAACGGCTGCCCATCAGCGGTTATCACCGCATCATTTTCATCATCATTGCCCTGGCGTTTTTCTTCGACTCCATGGACCTGGCGATGATGACCTTTCTGCTCGGCTCGATCAAAACCGAGTTTGGCCTGAGCACGGCGCAGGCCGGGTTGCTGGCCAGTTCGAGTTTTTTCGGCATGGTTCTGGGCGCATCGCTGTCGGGCATGCTGGCCGACCGCTTCGGGCGAAAACCAGTGTTCCAGTGGAGCATTGTGCTGTGGGGCATCGCCAGTTACCTGTGTTCCACGGCGCAGAACGTTGAAACGCTGACGTTGTTCCGAATCCTGCTGGGGATCGGCATGGGCATGGAGTTTCCGATTGCTCAGTCGATGCTGTCGGAGCTGATTCCGGCAAAGCGACGTGGGCGTTACATCGCGTTGATGGATGGTTTTTGGCCGCTCGGCTTCGTGGCGGCCGGGGTGCTGTCGTACTTCCTGTTGCCGGTGATTGGCTGGCGCGACATCTTTCTGGTGTTGGCGGTGCCGGCGGTGTTCGTCCTGGCGATTCGTTTTTTCATTCCCGAGTCACCGCGCTGGCTGGAGCAGGCCGGACATCATGACGCGGCGGATAAGGTCTTGCTCGGCATCGAAGATCGAGTCCGGGCTTCATTGGGCCGTGCGGATTTGCCTGAACCGATTCGTCTGCCCCGGGTGGCGAGTCAACCGGGTACTTTCTTCTCTGCGCTAGGGGAGATCTGGTCGCCGCAGTATCGCCAGCGCACGATGATGATCTGGAGCGTGTGGTTCTTCGCCTTGCTGGGTTTCTATGGCCTGACGTCCTGGCTCAGTGCGCTGTTGCAACAATCGGGTTTCGCGGTGACTCAATCGGTGTATTACACGGTGCTGATTTCCCTCGGCGGGATTCCCGGTTTCCTCATGGCCGCTTGGCTGGTGGAGCGTTGGGGGCGTAAACCGGTGTGCGTCGTGACATTGCTCGGCGGTGGCGTCATGGCGTTTCTTTATGGCCAGAGTGCAGTGTTCGGCGGCAACGTCAGTCTGTTGATTACCTCGGGGCTGCTGATGCAGTTCTTTCTGTTCGGCATGTGGGCGGTGCTCTACACCTACACCCCTGAGTTGTACCCGACGTCGGCACGCGCCACGGGCTCGGGGTTCGCGTCAGCCATCGGCCGCGTAGGGTCGTTGCTCGGGCCGTTGGTGACCGGGCTAGTGTTCCCGATGACCGGGCAGGGCGGGGTGTTTGCGCTGGGGGCGATGTGTTTTGCGATTGCGGCGGGGGTGGTGTGGATGTTCGGGATGGAGACCCGGGGTAAAACGTTGGAAGAGTTGAGTGAGCCGGTGATCGTCAGGTAAACACCGAACGAATGTGGGAGCGGGCTTGCTCGCGAAAGCGGTATGCCAGTCGACATCATCGTTGACTGACACGCCGCCTTCGCGAGCAAGCCCGCTCCCACATTAGGTTCTACGGTGATTTTTACTGTGAGGTAGATGCAAAAAAAGATCGCAACCTTCGGCAGATCCTGCAGGTGTACACATAACCCTGTAGGAGCTGCCGAAGGCTGCGATCTTTTGACTTTAAGGTTTGACCAATCTGGCATCCAGGCTGTTCTGCGCCAAGCGCTTGGCCTGATCCTGGGTCATGCCCAGATCGGTGTACAGCGCATGGAAGTTCTCGGTGACATAGCCGCCGAAATAGGCCGGGTCATCGGAGTTCACCGTGACCTTCACACCGCGCTCGAGCATCTCGAGAATGTTGTGCTGGGACATGTGATCGAACACGCAGAGTTTGGTGTTCGACAACGGGCACACGGTCAGCGGGATCTGCTCGTCGATGATCCGCTGCATCAAGCGCTCGTCTTCGATGGCGCGCACGCCATGGTCGATGCGCTGGATTTTCAGCAGGTCGAGGGCTTCCCAGATGTACTCGGGCGGGCCTTCTTCACCGGCGTGGGCCACGGTCAGGAAGCCTTCGCTGCGTGCACGATCGAACACCCGCTGGAACTTGCTCGGCGGGTGGCCCATCTCCGAACTGTCCAGGCCCACGGCGACAAACGCGTCGCGGAACGGCAGCGCCTGGTCGAGGGTTTTCTGCGCTTCGTCTTCGCTCAAGTGACGCAGGAAACTGAGGATCAAACCGCTGGTGATGCCCAGTTGCTGCTCGCCATCCTTCAGTGCGGCGGCGATGCCGTTGAGCACGACTTCGAACGGGATGCCACGGTCGGTGTGGGTTTGCGGGTCGAAGAACGGTTCGGTGTGAATCACGTTCTGCGCCTTGCAGCGCAACAGGTAGGCCCAGGTCAGGTCGTAGAAATCCTGAGACGTGCGCAACACATCGGCGCCCTGGTAATACAGGTCGAGAAACTCTTGCAGGTTATTGAAGGCGTAAGCCTTGCGCAGCGTTTCAACGTCGCTCCACGGCAGGGCGATCTTGTTGCGTTCGGCCAGGGCGAACAGCAGCTCAGGCTCCAGCGAACCTTCCAGGTGCAAGTGCAATTCTGCCTTGGGCAGAGCGTTCAGCCAGTCGTACATTTTTGAAATCTCATCAGGTGCAATGAGGGCATTCTACAGATGCCCGCAGAAACAATGAGCAAAACCTGACCAGCCGGTTCATTACACGGCTTCCTGTTGCCGTCGATAGGCGTAGGTGTCGGCGAAGCGCGACAGCAGGAATTCGGCGCAGGTGGTGCCAGGATACTTTGCCGGATGGCGTTCATCCTGGCAGCCGGGCAGGCATTCGATAGGCGTGTCGGGGTGCGGTTCGGCAAAGAACGGCATCGAGTAACGATCCACACCCGACGGGCTGATCACCCGGTGCGGCGTCGACAGGTAACGGTCGTTGCTCCAGCGCGCCATCATGTCGCCGAGGTTGACCACGAACGTGCCTTCAATCGGCGGCGCATCGATCCATTCGCCCCGCACATTGCGCACTTGCAGTCCGCCAGCGGCATCCTGATAGAGCAGGGTGATGCAGCCGTAATCGGTGTGAGCGCCGGCACCTTGCTGATCTTCGGTGCTGGCAGTGTGGCGCGGCGGGTAATGAATCATCCGCAGCACGCTGACCGGTTCTTTGAAACGGCTGTCGAAGAAATCGCGCTCGATGCCCAATGCCAGAGTCATGGCCCGCAACAGGGTTTGAGCGAGCGCCTGCATGTCGACGTAGTGTTGCTCCATCAGCGATTCCCAACCGGGCATCGACGGATGACGGTTGGGACCGCGCAAAGGTTTTTCCGCAATCACCTCGGGATGATCGGCCGGCAGGTGCAGGCCCATGTCGAAGGTTTCTTTCAGGTCGCAGGGCTTGCTCGGGTCGAGTTGCTCGGTGGCGATGGCGCCATAGCCGCGGTGGTGGCGGGTTTGAGTGATGTCGATCTTGAGTTTTTCGGCAGAGGGCTGGGAGAAGAAACGTTGGGCATGGTCGAGCACGGCGGCGATACGCGACGGGGCGATCGGGTGGCCCTTGATATAGAAAAAGCCCCATTCGCGGCAGGCGCGGTCGATTTGTGTGGCGATCGATTGCCAGGCTTGATCGTCATCGCTGTAGAGCGGGTTGATATCGATGATCGGGAGTTGGTTCATGCGCAGTCCTTGAAAACGCTGAGATCCAGTGTGGGAGCGGGCTTGCTCGCGAATGCGGTGTGTCATTCACATCAATGCCGACTGACACACCGCCTTCGCGAGCAAGCCCGCTCCCACAGGGTTTTGTGTTCGGCCGGAATTACTTCGGGATCTCGGCCTTCATGCCTTCGACGTAGTAGTTCATCGACGCCAGCTCCGCATTGGTGGCCGTCGCGCCCGTCGGGATCTTCTCCACGCCGGCCTGGTCCTTGATTGGCCCGGTAAATGGCTGCAAGGTCCCGCTCTTGATGTCGGCAATGATCTGCTCGGCTTCGGTTTTTACTGCCGCCGGCACCAGGTCGCTGATCGGCAGCTCAACCGTGCCTTCCTTCAGACCGCCCCAGTAATCCTGGGATTTCCATGTGTGGCCGAGCACGCTTTGCGTCGCCTGAATGTAATGCGGCCCCCAGTCATTGACGATAGACGTCAGCACCGCTTTCGGCCCGAAGTGCGCCATGTCCGATGCATAACCGACGGCATACACGCCGCGACGTTCGGCCGCCTGGATCGGTGCCGGGCTGTCGGTGTGCTGGAACACCACGTCCACGCCCTGGTCGATCAGCGCATTGGCGGCGTCGGCTTCCTTGCCCGGATCGAACCAGGAATTGACCCACACCACTTTGATCTCGGTGCCCGGGTTGTACTTGTTCAGGGCCAGCTGAATGGCGTTGATGTCGCGGATCACTTCCGGAATCGGGAACGAGGCGACGTAGCCGACTTTCTTGGTCTTGGTCATCTTCGCCGCGAGGAAACCGCCGACGTAGCGGCCTTCATAAGTGCGCGCCAGGTAGGTGCCAAGGTTCTTGTCCTGCTTGTAGCCGGTGGCGTGTTCGAAGGTCACCTTGGGAAATTGTTTGGCGACTTTCAGGGTCGGGTTCATGTAGCCGAAAGACGTGGTGAAAATCAGGTCGTACTTGTCCTTGGCCATGTTGCGGATCACCCGCTCGGCATCGGCGCCCTCGGCGACGTTCTCCACGTAGTTGGTGGTGATCTGCTCGCCGAATTTTTCTGCCAGCACCTTGCGTCCCTGTTCATGCTGATACGTCCAGCCGTGGTCACCGATCGGGCCGATATAGACGAAGCCGACTTTCAGCGGGTCGGCAGCACTGGCGGCCAGGCTGGCGCTCAGACCGATGGCTGCGGCGACAGCGCAGAGCAGCTGCTTCAACGGACGTTTATGCATGAACGGGAACTCCATTTTGTTGTGAGGTAGGTCAGGGCAATGCAAATTGCTGACCAACAGGACAACAAATGGATCGAAATCGCGTAACGGCCATCGCGGGCAAGCTCGCTCCCACATGACCTGCGCAAATCCCGTAGGAGCGAGGCTTGCCCGCGAAGAGTCCCTGACGACCACCACAGAACCATCCCGGTGCACCGTCTCGAATCCACGCCATCCGCTGGTGCGAGGGCCTCACACCAAACTGTGGGAGCGGGCTTGCTCGCGAAAGCGGTGTGTCATGCAACATTGATGTCGGCTGACACACCGTCTTCGCGAGCAAGCCCGCTCCCACAGTTTGATTGATGTTGTGTCAGGTGCCGGCGATCAACTGCCGAGCCGCCTGGCTGTGATCGGCAATCAACCCTTTCAGATCCAGCCCCTCAACCTGACCGTCGATCACCCGCCACTTTCCGCCGACCATCACCCGGTCCGCCCTATCCGCCCCGCACAGCAGCAGCGCCGATACCGGATCATGGCTGCCGGAGAAGCGCAGTTCATCCAGTTTGAACAGCGCCAGATCCGCCTGCTTGCCCACCGCCAGTTCACCGATATCGGTGCGCCCGAGCAAACTCGCCGAGCCCTTGGTCGCCCAGCCCAGTACCACTTCCGGTGTGATTTTTTCCGCGCCATAGCGCAGCCGCTGGATGTACAGCGCCTGACGGGTTTCGAGGATCATGTTCGACGCATCATTGGACGCTGAACCGTCAACGCCCAGCCCCAGCAGCGCACCCGCAGCGGTCAGGTCCAGCGTCGGGCAAATGCCGGAAGCCAGGCGCATATTCGAGCTCGGGCAATGGCAAATACCCGTGCCGGCCGCGCCGAGACGGGCGATTTCGTCGGGGTTGAAATGAATGCCGTGGGCCAGCCAGGTACGCGGCCCGAGCCAGCCGACGCTGTCCAGATAATCCACGGTACGCAGGCCGAAACGTTGCAGGCAGAAGTCTTCTTCGTCGAGGGTTTCCGCCAGGTGCGTGTGCAGCCGTACGTCGAGGGTATTCGCCAGTTCGGCGCTGGCGGACATTATCTCCGGGGTCACCGAGAACGGTGAACACGGTGCCAGGGCGATTTGAATCTGCGCTCCATCGCCGCGCTCGTGGTAGGCGGCAATCAAACGTTGGCTGTCATCGAGGATCACTTCACCTTCCTGGACGGTCTGCTGCGGTGGCAGGCCGCCGTCTTTTTCACCAAGGCTCATGGAACCGCGAGTGAGCATGGCGCGCATGCCCAGTTCGCGAACACTCTCGACCTGCACGTCGATCGCATTTTCCAGGCCTTCCGGAAACAGGTAATGGTGATCGGCCGCGGTGGTGCAACCGGACAGCAGCAACTCGGCCAATGCGACTTTGGTGGCGAGGGCGAGCTTTTCAGGGGTGAGACGAGCCCAGACCGGATAGAGGGTTTTCAGCCACGGGAACAACGGCTGATTAACCACCGGAGCCCAGGCACGGGTCAGGGTTTGATAGAAGTGGTGATGGGTGTTGATCAGCCCCGGCAGGATCACGTGTTCGCGCGCATCGAAAACGTGGTCACAGGGCGCGGCGGGTTGTTGACCGGCGGCGAGCACTTCGACGATCAAGCCGTCTTGCACAACCAGACCGCCACGGGCATCGAGCGCGTTGGCCGTGAAAATGGCGAGGGGATTTTTTAACCAGGTACGGGTCGCAGGCATGTTGGCCGGCTCCTCTGAAAGTTGGGTTCAGGGTTGCCAGCTCAGTGTTGCCCTGTCTGCTGATCCAGGGTCGCCGCGGGGGCGAGGTGCGGAGTTTCGAACAAAAAAGCTTTGCGGGCAAGCCATGCCCGACAGGACAACGCAAAACCCCTGTGGGAGCGGGCTTGCTCGCGAAGGCGGTGTGTCATTCACATCAATGCCGACTGACACTCCCTCTTCGCGAGCAAGCCCGCTCCCACACTCGATCTGTGGTGTTACCAGGGAATGGTCTCACCCCTGTAGTTCACAAAATGATGCCCGCCCTTGCTGGCATACGCATTCACCTGATCAATCAAGCCGCGGGTGCTGGTGTCCACATCAATGTCGGCACCTTCACCACCCATATCAGTCTTCACCCAACCCGGATGCAGCGACAGCACGGTGAGTTTCTGTTCGCCCAATTGCGTGACGAAGCTGTTGGTCATGGAGTTCAGCGCCGCTTTGCTGGCCTTGTACAGCGCCAGTTCCGGCGCATCGGGCATGGTCACGCTGCCCAGCACCGAACTCATGAACGCCAGCACGCCGCTGCCATCGCGAATCTGCCCCACGAAACGCTGGGCCAGATTGATCGGCGCCACGGCGTTGGTGAAGAACAGCTGACCCACCTCGGCCAACGTCGCGCCACCCGGCGTCTGGACCTCCGGCCCCTTGACCCCGGCATTCACGACCAACAGGTCGAAGACTTCGCCCTTGAGTTGTTGACTAAGGGCAATGACCGCTTGCTGATCGTCCATGTCGAGTTTTTCGATCCGCACCTTGCCCAGCGCTTGCAAGGCTTCGGCGCTCTGTGGGTTGCGCACGGTGGCGGTGACTTGCCAGCCGTCGGCCAGCAGGGTTTTCACCAGACCGAGGCCCAAGCCTCGGGAGGCACCGATGATGAGTGCGGTTTTTGCCTTGGACATGAATGGCTTCCTTGATGGATGAGAATCACGGATTTAATGGACAACGTTGACTGAGCCGATGTTGCAGTTCCTGACGCAAGACATCGAGTTCGGCGATGCGGGTTTCGATCAGGTTCAGTTTGTCTTGCAGCAGTTGGGTAACGGCATTGGCCGGGTCGGGCGACTGCCACAACGCGGCGACACTGCTGCCGATTTCGCCAAGGGTAAAGCCCAGCCGCTGGGCCGTCTTGATGTACAGCACCAGTTGCACCATCTCCGCCGGATAGTCGCGATAACCATTGGCGCTACGTTGCGCGGCGATCAATCCGCGCTGTTCGTAAAAGCGCAATGTGTCGCGGCTGACGGCGCTGGCCTGGGCTAATTCACCGATGCGCATCTTGATGTCTCGAGAGGGCTTGACCCTGGAGCATACTCCAGGCTTTAGCCTTGTTGCTCCCTGAATTTATGGAGCAAGACGGATGTGGACTTCAACGCAATATCGTCAAGTGGTGCGTGGCAGTGCGTGGTACGACCTGATCGTGACCGCTGCTTTTGTGACGCCGTGGAGTTTTGCGGCGTTGCATGGCGTGTTGTTGAGCCTGAGTCAGACTTTCAATTTGCCTGGCGAGCTACCGCCGTTCGAGCCGATGCACATGCTGATGGCGAATTTGTTGGGTTCGATTGTGTGCGTGTGGGCGGTGCTGCGGATTCGTGATCCGCAGCAGGTGTTTGGGCGGTATGACGCGGTGGGGCGGTTTCTGTTTTCGGCTTGGCAGCTGTATGCCTTGCTCCACGGCGCAAGCTCATTGCTGGTTGTTTTCCTGGTCTTTGAATTGGCGTGGGGCGTTGTTCAAGTGTTGCCTGTTCGGGCGCCTTCGCGGGCAAGCCCGCTCCCACAGTGATTTTGGCGAACACGGAATTTTCTATCGACACAAAACTTGTGGGAGCGGGCTTGCCCGCGATGAGGCCCTTGAAGCCGACCCTAATGCCCTGCCTGCCACGGCTGCCCCAACGACACCGGCGCATACAACCGTGTGCGCACGGCATCTCGGGACAACAGCACCAACACCACAATGGTCGCGACATACGGCAGCATCGCCAGCAGGCTCGACGGAATCGCCAGCCCCAATCCCTGCGCCACCAAATGCAGGATGCTGGCGAGGCCGAACAGATACGCCCCGAGCAGCAATCGCCACACCCGCCAACTGGCAAACACCACCAGCGCCAGGGCAATCCAGCCGCGACCGGCGCTCATGTTTTCCGCCCACATCGGTGTGTACGCCAGGGACAGATAAGCCCCGGCCAACCCCGCCATTGCGCCGCCAAACAGCACCGCCAGCGTGCGCACGCGCAACACCGGCAAGCCCATGGCGCTCGCCGCGTCCGGGTTTTCGCCGACGGCCTGAATAATCAACCCGACGCGACTTTTCAGAATCACCCAGGCCACTATCGTGAACAGCGCGAACGACAGGTACACCAGCAAGTCCTGGGCAAACAGCATCCGCCCGATCAGCGGGATTTCACTCAACAACGGAATCGCCACCGGCTCGAAACCCGCCAATGGTTTGCCAACCCACGCTGCGCCGACAAAGGTCGATAGGCCCACGCCGAAGATCGTCAACGCCAACCCGGTCGCCACCTGATTGGCGTTGAACACCAGTGCCACCAAGGCAAACAGCGACGACAACAGCATCCCGGCGAGCATTGCCAGCAACACGCCAAGCCAGAGGTTGCCGCTGTTTAGCGCGACGATAAAACCGATCACCGCCCCAAACAGCATCATGCCTTCCTGCCCCAGATTGAGGACGCCACTCTTCTCGCAAATCAGCTCGCCCAGCGCCACCAGCAACAACGGCGTACCGCAGCGAATCATGGCGTAGAAAATATTGCTCAGCAGATCGATATCCATCACAAGGCTCCTGCGTGTACGGCGGTGGTTGGTGCACGGCGAGCCCAGCGCAGGTTCAAACGCAGTCGGTAGAGAATCAGTACGTCACTGGCCAGCAGGAAAAACAGCATCATCCCCTGGAACAATTGAGTGATCGCTTGCGGCAGGTTCATGCTCATCTGTGCGCTTTCGCCACCGATGTACAGCAGCGCCATCAACAGGCTGGAAAACAGAATGCCGATGGGATTCAGCCGCCCGAGAAACGCCACGGTGATCGCCGCATAGCCGTAACCCGGTGAGACCTGCGGCACCAGTTGGCCGATCGGCCCAGTGACTTCGCACACTCCGGCCAGTCCCGCGAGGCCGCCGCTGATCAACAACGCCAGCCAGATCAGCCGCTTCTCGCGAAAGCCGACGAAACCGGCGGCGCGCTTGTCCAGCCCAAGCACTTTGATCTGGAAGCCGACAAAGCTTTTCTGCAGCAATACCCACACCGCCACCAGCGCGAGCAAGGCGAAATACACACCGGCATGAACCCGGCCGTCCTCCGTCAACAGTGGCAGTCGACTGGCATCGCCGAACATTGCCGACTCTGGAAAGTTGAACCCCGCCGGATCTTTCAATGGCCCGTGGACGCAGAACAGCAGCA
Organism: Pseudomonas sp. GW822-FHT02E03; assembly: GCF_058802325.1. Taxonomy (NCBI): domain Bacteria; kingdom Pseudomonadati; phylum Pseudomonadota; class Gammaproteobacteria; order Pseudomonadales; family Pseudomonadaceae; genus Pseudomonas; species Pseudomonas sp. GW822-FHT02E03. The sequence goes on from NZ_JBXAOA010000056.1 coordinate 22,618, forward strand.
GGTTCAGGGCGATGTAATTGAGCATGATGCTGGTGAGGATTTCATTGGCGTTGAAGCGCGTGCGCAACCACGCCGTCAGCCCGGCCCATGCGGCGCCGGCCAGGGTGCCTGTGAGCAGGATCAACACCAGCGCCCAGCGGCCTTGCCAGTCAATGATGTTCACCGCCAATGCACTACCAGCGAGGGCGCCGAGCAGCAACTGACCTTCGGCGCCGATGTTCCAGATCCGCGCCTGATACGCCACCGCCAGGCCCAATGCGCAGAGCAGAATCGGCAGCGCTTTGACCAACCATTCGGAGACGCCATACAAGTCGCTGATCGGTGCAATCAGCAGCGTGTGCAAGGTCAGCAACGGATCGTGACCCAGCGCGATAAACAGCAATGAGCCACAGCCCAGCGTCAACACGGCCGCCAGCAAGGGCGAGCACCACAACATCAGGCGTGATTGCTGGCCACGGGGTTCGAGAGAAAGCAGCATGTGAAACTCCGTTAAAGCGCTACGGGGGCAGGTGATTGAGGTGTGTCGAACTGGCCGGCCATCCAGCCGCCGACGTCGCTCAGATGGGTGTCGACGGTGGCCTGCAATGGCGATAGCTGACCGCCGCACAGGGCGCCGAGGCGATCGCAGATCTGGAACAGTTCGTCGAGGTCTTCGGAGATCACCAGGATCGCCGCGCCAGCATCGCGCAAGGCAATCAACGCCCGGTGAATGGTCGCGGCCGCGCCGACGTCCACGCCCCAGGTCGGGTGCGCGGCCACCAACAGCTTGGGCTGCTGAAGGATTTCCCTACCGAGGATGAATTTTTGCAAGTTGCCGCCGGACAGGCTGCGAGCCGGTGCCAGGGAATCAGGTGTCTTGACCCCGAAGCGGCGAATGATGTCTTCCGCCAGCGCTTGGACCTTGCCGCGCTGGACCAGCCCGTGGCTGACCAGCCCCTGTTGAAAGGCGGTCAGCAGGGCGTTATCTGCCAGGCTCAGCTCCGGCACCGCGCCATGACCCAGACGCTCGGCGGGGACGAACGCCAGGCCAAGTTTGCGTCGTGCATCCGGCCGCAGATGCGCCACCGGTTGCCCGCCGAAACTGATCGTAGCGCTGTCATCGCGGGGCAACCGTTCTTCACCACTGAGCAACGCCAGCAACTCATCCTGACCATTGCCGGCCACCCCGGCGACCCCCACGATTTCGCCGCTGCGCACGTCGAAATCAATATTCTTCAGAGAGCAGCCGAACGGGTCCGGGTTGTGCCAGGACAATCCCGTCACACTCAAAAACGCATCAGCCCCCATGACCTTTGGATAGTCAGTGATCAGCTCGGCAGCTTCACCGACCATCAACTGCGCCAGTTGCCGATCCGAGCACTGCGCCGGCACGCAATGCCCGGCTACCCGACCGCCGCGCAACACCGTAGCGCTGTGGCACAACGCGCGCACTTCGCCGAGCTTGTGGCTGATAAACAGAATGCTGCAGCCCTCGGCCGCCAGTCGACGCAAAGTGACGAACAATTCGTCGGCTTCTTGCGGAGTCAGTACCGACGTCGGCTCATCGAGAATCAACAGGCGGATGTCCTGCATCAGGCAGCGAATGATTTCCACCCGCTGACGCTCGCCGATGGACAGGCTGTGGACAAGTCGCTCCGGTTCCAGGGCCATGCCGTAGCGTTGGGACACTTCACGTATCTTCGGCTCAAGCTGCTTCGGTGTACCCGCCGCAGCGCCCATTGCCAGCGCGATGTTCTGCGCCACGCTCAGGGTTTCGAACAGCGAGAAATGCTGGAACACCATGCCAATCCCGAGGCCGCGCGCCTGGGCCGGATTGCGCATGGTCACGCGCTGGCCCTGCCAGATCATTTCCCCTGAGTCGGCGTGAGTGACGCCGTAGATGATCTTCATCAGGGTACTTTTGCCCGCACCGTTTTCGCCGAGCAGGGCGTGGATTTCACCGGGCGCAATACTCAAGTCGATGGCATCGTTAGCCAGGCACCCGGGATAACGTTTGCTGATTCTGCGCAATTGCAGGCGGGGTATTTGATCGGGGATCGGCACGGGGTTGGACATGACAGGCTCGGGTCGACAGAAGTTATGCCTGGGGATAAAGCAATTTCCTGGCCATTGAGTCAGGAAATCGGCAAGGCCTTGCTGGTTTAGGGTTGTGGGCGGTGTCTCGCCTTATTCCAACTCCGAATCAGGCACCACTTGAGGGCACGTTCTTTGATCAGGCTCTGGTTTTGCGCGCTGTGAATTGATCAAAAAACGAGCAATACCTTGCAAGCTATGTCGGATACGGGGCTGCGCCAGCCATGAACGGGTTATCCACAGGTTGTTCCACAGTATTTGTGCGCAAGCCGAGCGGAGGGGCATAAGCACTGAGGCGCTTTCTTCTAATGGCGATAAACCGCTCTAACTGTTTGTTTTTACGTGGAATAAATGTTGTTGTTGGGAATTTGGATGAAAAATGAGCAAAGCCCGCAAAGCCGCATGACAGAAGGGTTACAGGGGAATGTGCTCAGGTTATCCACAGCCGGGTGCACAGCAGATGTGGGCAAGTATCGAGAATAAAGAAAACAGGGGTGCCCCAAAAGATCGCAGCCTTCGGCAGCTCCGGGATTGCATTTCTTATGGAAGTACACGGTCGGCGTAGGAGCTGCCGAAGGCTGCGATCTTTTGATCTTTTATCGCTGCAACAAAATGCGCCCGCGACTCAAGTCCGCCAGCTGCGTTTGCAGGGTATCTATCTGCCCCTCGCCGATCGCCAATTGCAGTTCCACGCCATTGGCCGTGAAGATTTCTTCCACGACCAAACCACCCAGTTCCGCTACCCGAAGCTTCACCAGCGCCAACTCGCCAAACGCACAGGCACAACTGACCGGCACCCGGCTGATCAGCTCGACCTTCGGCGCCCCTTGCAGGCATTTGTTGGCACCGCCGCCATAGGCCCGGGCGAGGCCGCCGGTGCCCAGTTGAATGCCGCCATACCAGCGGATCACCAGCACCGCGACCTGATCGCAATCCTGAGCTTCGATCGCTGCCAGAATCGGCCGGCCAGCGGTGCCGCCGGGTTCGCCATCATCGTTGCTGCGATATTGATCGCCGAGTTTCCAGGCCCAGCAATTGTGCGAGGCGTTCAAATCACTGTGCTGCTCGATGAACGCTTGGGCATCGGATGCGCTAGTGATTGGTCCGGCGAGGGTGATGAAGCGGCTTTTGCGAATCTCTTCGCGGTATTCGCAAAAGCCGCTGAGGGTAAAAGGCATAGGTGTCTTAGATAGCAGGCGTCAGGCCGCAGCCTTTGAGAATAATGCGGATCAGGTTGTTGCCGGCGTCTTCCATGTCTTGTTTGGTCAACTTGGTGCACCCGGTGACACGGCAGATCTGCGTGGCAAAATCGGCGTAATGCTGGGTGCTGCCCCACAGCAGGAAGATCAGGTGCACCGGGTCGATCGGGTCCATTTTGCCGGCGTCGATCCAGGTCTGAAACACTGCGGCCCGGCCCTGAAACCAGGTGCGGTAGTCCTGGTTGAAATGCTCGCTCAGGCATTCGCCGCCGCTGATGACCTCCATGGCGAAGACCCTCGAAGCTTGTGGCTGGCGCCGGGAGAATTCCATTTTTGCGCGAATGTATCGCGTCAATGCTTCTGCCGGATCATCCTCGACGGTCAGGGTATTGAAAGTACTGTCCCAGAGTTCAAGGATGTTGCTCAGCACCGCCACATACAAACCGAGTTTGTTAGTGAAGTAGTAATGCAGGTTCGCTTTGGGCAACCCGGCCTTCTGCGCGATGGTGTTCATGCTGGTGCCTTTGAATCCGTGACGGGCGAACTCGTCTTCGGCGGCTTTGATGATGGTCTCTTCGTTCTTCTGACGAATGCGGCTGGCGGGTTTGCCGCCGTGGGCTGGGACTTCAAAGGTCATAGGCACTTCCGAACGGGTAGATGGGTGTAACCAGATGCGTTGATAGCGCACCCGCAGGTCGCAGACAAGTCCTGTCGCGATAAAACCTTGACCACCGCAATCCCTGTGGGAGCCGAGCTTGCTCGCGATGGCGCCAGGTCAGTCACCATCGATGCTGATTGTTAAGCAGCCATCGCGAGCAAGCTCGGCTCCCACAGGAATCTTCAGTTGTTCAGCGCGTTGCGGCCAGGCTCTCAAGGAAGCTTTCCAGCACCAGATGCGGCCGACGTCCCTTGCGTGTGACCGATGCCAGGCTCAGGTCATAAAAACGTGCCTTGGGTTTCAGCGCACGCAATCGGCCTTGTTGCACCCAGAGGCTGGCGTAGTGGTCCGGCAGGTAACCGATGTAGCGCCCGGTCAGAATCAGAAATGCCATGCCTTCGCGATCCGATGCACTGGCGGTGCAGTTGAGCGCCTGATAGTGGGCCTGAATCTCGGCGGGCAAACGGAAGGTCGGGGCAATGGCGTCCTGGCTGTTGAGACGCTCATCGTCCAGTTGTTTGTCGTCTACATAAAATAGCGGATGGCCGACTGCGCAATACAACAGCGAACGTTCGCTGTAGAGCGGCTGATATTCCAGCCCCGACAGCGCACTGGCCTGCGGCACCACGCCGACATGCAAGCGCCCGTCGAGCACGCCTTGTTCGACTTCATTGGGCGCGATCATGCGGATCTGGATCTGTACGTCCGGGCCGCGTTCCTTCAGCTGCGCCAAGGCGTGGGTGATGCGCATGTGGGGCAGGGTGACCAGGTTGTCGGTCAGGCCAATGGTCAACTCACCGCGCAAATGTTGGTGGAGGCCATTGACCTCGGTGCGGAAACTTTCCAGCGCACTTAATAGCTGCAGCGCCGATTGGTAGACCTCGCGGCCCTCTTCGGTCAGGGAAAAACCGGCGCGACCGCGCTGGCACAGACGCAGGCCGAGGCGTTGCTCCAGATCGCTCATCTGCTGGCTGATGGCCGAGCGACCGATCCCCAGCACCGACTCTGCCGCGGAGAAGCCACCGCATTCCACGACGCTGCGAAAAATCCGCAACAGGCGGATATCAAAGTCACTGACTTGCGCCAGCGGATCGGGGCGACGGCTGCTCATGCTTTGTTTACTCAAAGTTTAGTAGCGGACTGACTGAAGGTTAGAAAAGTTGGATTTCACCGACTTTATCTCCGTGGCAATTTAGCTGCAAGAAAGCTTTTCATCTCCACGCCGCTTATTGCCCTGCGAGGTTTTGCCCATGAACGTGCCTGAAAACGCCCCGACTTCCCTGGCCAGCCAGCTCAAGCTCGATGCTCACTGGATGCCCTACACCGCGAACCGCAATTTCCAGCGCGACCCGCGACTGATCGTGGCCGCCGAAGGCAGTTGGCTGACAGACGACAAGGGTCGCAAGGTCTACGATTCGCTCTCGGGTCTGTGGACCTGCGGCGCCGGGCACACCCGCAAGGAAATTCAGGAAGCGGTGGCCAAGCAACTGGGCACCCTCGATTACTCGCCGGGCTTCCAGTACGGTCACCCACTGTCGTTCCAGTTGGCCGAGAAAATCACCGACCTGACGCCGGGCAATCTGAATCACGTGTTCTTTACCGACTCGGGTTCCGAGTGTGCAGACACGGCGGTGAAAATGGTGCGTGCTTACTGGCGCCTGAAAGGCCAGGCCACCAAAACCAAAATGATCGGTCGTGCTCGTGGTTATCACGGCGTGAACATCGCCGGCACCAGCCTCGGCGGCGTGAACGGCAACCGCAAACTGTTCGGTCAGGCGATGATGGACGTCGATCACCTGCCGCACACTTTGCTGGCGAGCAATGCTTTCACTCGTGGCATGCCGGAGCAGGGTGGTATCGCCCTGGCCGATGAATTGCTCAAGTTGATCGAGCTGCACGATGCCTCGAACATCGCAGCGGTATTCGTCGAGCCATTGGCCGGTTCCGCTGGCGTGCTGGTTCCGCCGCAGGGTTACCTCAAGCGTCTGCGCGAGATCTGCGATCAGCACAACATCCTGCTGGTGTTCGACGAAGTGATCACCGGTTTTGGTCGTACCGGTTCGATGTTCGGTGCCGACAGCTTTGGCGTGACGCCGGACCTTATGTGCATTGCCAAGCAAGTCACCAACGGCGCGATCCCTATGGGCGCAGTGATTGCCAGCTCCGAGATCTATCAGACCTTCATGAACCAGGCGACGCCGGAATACGCGGTGGAATTCCCGCACGGCTACACCTATTCCGCCCACCCGGTGGCTTGCGCTGCGGGCCTGGCGGCACTCGACCTGCTGCAAAAGGAAAACCTGGTGCAGAGCGTGGCGGAAGTGGCGCCGCATTTCGAAAATGCATTGCATGGTTTGAAGGGCTCGAAAAACGTCATCGACATTCGTAACTACGGGTTGGCCGGTGCCATCCAGATTGCGCCTCGCGACGGCGATGCCATCGTGCGTCCGTTCGAAGCCGGCATGGCCCTGTGGAAAGCCGGGTTCTACGTGCGCTTCGGCGGCGACACCCTGCAGTTCGGCCCAACCTTCAACAGCAAGCCGCAAGACCTCGATCGCTTGTTCGACGCGGTCGGCGAAGTGCTGAACAAAATCGACTGATTTTTCCCTTCTATATAGAGGCGCCCGGTGACGGGCGCCTGTGGACAACTTTTCTGGAGCCCTGCATGAGCCTTATCCCGCATTTGATCAATGGCGAACTGGTGACCGAAGACGGTCGTACGGCCGACGTGTTCAACCCGTCCACCGGTCAGGCGATCCACAAACTGCCCTTGGCCAGCCGTGAAACCATTCAAAAAGCCATCGACTCGGCCAAAGCTGCGTTCCCGGCCTGGCGTAACACTCCGCCGGCCAAGCGTGCTCAGGTGATGTTCCGCTTCAAGCAACTGCTGGAACAGAACGAAGCCCGCATCGCCCAACTGATCAGCGAAGAACACGGCAAGACCCTGGAAGATGCGGCCGGTGAATTGAAGCGCGGGATCGAGAACGTCGAGTTCGCCTGCGCGGCACCGGAAATTCTCAAGGGCGAGTACAGCCGTAACGTCGGGCCGAACATTGATGCCTGGTCGGATTTCCAGCCATTGGGCGTGGTGGCTGGTATTACCCCGTTCAACTTCCCGGCCATGGTGCCGCTGTGGATGTATCCGCTGGCGATCGTCTGTGGCAACTGCTTTATTCTGAAACCCTCCGAGCGTGATCCAAGCTCGACGCTGCTGATTGCTCAGCTGCTGTTGGAAGCCGGCCTGCCGAAAGGCGTGCTGAGTGTGGTGCATGGCGACAAGGCTGCGGTGGATGCCTTGATTGAAGCGCCGGAAGTCAAAGCGCTGAGCTTTGTCGGTTCGACGCCGATTGCCGAATACATTTACGCCGAAGGCACCAAGCGCGGCAAACGCGTCCAGGCGCTGGGCGGGGCGAAGAACCACGCGGTATTGATGCCGGATGCGGATCTGGATAACGCCGTCAGCGCACTGATGGGCGCGGCGTACGGGTCGTGCGGTGAGCGCTGCATGGCGATCTCGGTTGCTGTATGCGTCGGCGATCAAGTGGCCGATGCGTTGGTGGCCAAACTGGTACCGCAGGTCAAAGCGTTGAAAATCGGTGCCGGTACGACCTGTGGCCTGGATATGGGCCCGCTGGTTTCCGGTCAGGCTCGCGATAAAGTCAGTGGCTATATAGAAGACGGCGTTTCAGCAGGGGCGACCTTGGTGGTGGATGGTCGTGGTCTGAGCGTGGCCGGTCATGAAGAAGGTTTCTTCCTGGGCGGTTGCCTGTTCGATAACGTCACGCCAGAGATGCGCATCTATAAAGAAGAGATCTTCGGGCCGGTACTGTGCGTCGTTCGGGTCAACAGCCTGGAAGAGGCGATGCAACTGATCAACGATCACGAGTATGGCAACGGCACCTGTATCTTCACGCGTGATGGGGAAGCGGCGCGGTTGTTCTGCGATGAGATCGAAGTGGGCATGGTCGGCGTCAACGTGCCTTTGCCGGTGCCGGTGGCTTATCACAGCTTTGGCGGCTGGAAGCGTTCGCTGTTCGGCGATCTGCATGCGTATGGTCCGGATGGCGTGCGTTTCTATACTCGTCGCAAAACTATTACCCAGCGCTGGCCGCAACGGGCGAGCCATGAGGCTTCGCAATTCGCATTCCCTAGTTTGTAAGTAGAAGGGAAGAAGGCCGGCCCCTAGGGGCCGGCCTTCGTGTTTTCGGGGCTTCTTTATCTTATATGACAGAATTGTGAAATTAGAGGTTGACGGCAGATTCTGGACGTCTATAATTCGCCCCACTTCCGGCGCAGTCGAAACGGAAAACTTCTTGGTAAACAAAGAGTTACGCAGTTTTCGGCAGCGGTTGCGCTTCAGTTCATCGAAGCCAGAAGGAGTTGAAAGAGCGGTGTTGTTTGGCTCTTTTGACGGTTCGATCTTCTCGGTCGAAAGCGGAGAAAAAGAGGTGTTGACAGCAGCGAGTAACGCTGTAGAATTCGCCTCCCGCTAACGAGAG
>NZ_JBXAOA010000057.1:0-26326 GCF_058802325.1 Pseudomonas sp. GW822-FHT02E03
CCCCCCCCCCCCCCCCCCCCCCCCCCCCCCCCCCCCCCCCCCCCCCCCCCCCCCCCCCCCCCCCGCTCCCACAGTAGCTTGTGGTGGGTTCAGTAAATCCCCGGAATCAATCGCCAGCTACGGGCGCAATAAGCCTCGTATTCACTGCCGAATTGCGTGAGTAACAGCGCTTCTTCAGAGCGAATGCGGGCGATCAGCGGGATCAACGTCAGCGCCACCAGCAGCAACCCGACCCCGGAACGAAAGGCCAGCGCCCAGCCCACGCCATTGATCAACAGCCCCAAATAGCTGGGGTTGCGCAAGGTCCGATAAATCCCGTCGGTGACCAGCCGGTGCCCCGGCTGAATCGCCACCAGACCGCTGAAGCGTTTGCCCAGCACAAACACCGGCCACATCCGCAGCGCGCCGCCGCCGATGAACAACAGCGCGCCCAGCCAGCGCACGCCCTCGCCACCGAAGGTCCAGAAGTCGATCCGGTCGGTATAGGCTGGCAGATACCCACTCAACAACCCGAGCACCCCGAAAACCGGCAGCACCCAGCGATTGGCGCCGTCTTCGCGCTCGCCGGAGCTCAGGTTTCCCTCGCTGAACCAAGACACGATCGCCATCACCAGGGTTGCAAGCGCAATGACCACCAACGGCGCGTGCGAGAAAAAAGCTGCCAACCCGCCCAGCCCGAACACCGCGAGAGCGAGGTAGGCAAGGGTGCTGACGAGGGTGAAAAACGCGAGTTTGGCCGAGATTTTCATGACTGACTTCGCAAAGGACATGTAGGAGCTGCCGCAGGCTGCGATCTTTTGACCTTGACCCTATCAATATCGCTCAAAAATCAAAAGATCGCAGCCTACGGCAGCTCCTACGCGGGGCAGCGCGTTATCGCCACAACGGTAGCCGTGGAGCTGGGTGAACTAAGCTTGGATAAGGATGATTCCATCTATTCACTCCCGGCGCGCTGAACATCTCGCTGGGCCGGGAGCGTCACAAGGAGCACATGATGCTTCACATCAGAACGCCCCTGATTCTGCACCCGGGTCTGTCGACCCCGGCCCGGCGAATCTGGCTCAAGCTGGAAAACCTGCAACCCAGCGGCTCGTTCAAACTGCGCGGCATGGGCCTGCTGTGCAGTCAGGCCGCGGAGCAGGGCAAGCGCAAAGTGGTCTGTCCTTCCGGGGGGAATGCCGGATTGGCCACCGCCGTGGCCGCCGCCAGCCTGGGGCTGAAAGCCTGCATCGTGGTGCCGAACACCACCCCGGAAACCACCCGCGCCAGGATCAGGAAAACCGGTGCCGAGGTGATCGTTCATGGCAAGGTCTGGGACGAAGCCAATCAACGGGCGAAAGAACTCGCAAAGGGCGCGGACACTGAATACGTGCCGGCCTTCGATCATCCGGTGTTGTGGGAAGGGCACAGCACGATGATCGATGAAATTCTCGAGGACTGTCCTCAGGTCGATGTGTTGGTGACGTCGGTGGGCGGCGGAGGTTTGCTGGCGGGCCTGCTCACTGGACTGATCCGTCATCAGCGCATGGATTGTCGAATCGTTGCTTGCGAAACCCGGGGCGCGGCGTCTTTCGCGGCCGCCATCAGTGCCGGCCACCCGGTCAGATTGCCGCGCATCGATACCGTCGCCACCTCACTTGGCGCGGCGCAGGTGGCGGCCTGGCCGGTGCAACACATCCTCGATTTTGCACATGAATGCGTGGTGCTCAGCGATGATGAGGCGATCATGGGCGTGGTTCGTTACGCCAACGACTTGCGTCAGTTGGTCGAGCCGGCGTGCGGCGTCTCATTGGCGGTGGCATACCTCGACCATCCGGCGATCGCCGAGGCCCATGATGTGGTGATTGTGGTGTGCGGCGGCGTCAGCATCAGCGCGCAATTGGTCGCCGGCTGGGCGCGCCTGTCCGCTGGGGCGCAAGCAACCTAGGGCCCGAACACTATCCAGTGTTGCGAGCCCCACGGCTGATTTTTGCAGGTTTCAGCGACCGGGCCTTATTGAGCGAGGATCGCTTTGGCCAAGTCTTCATCGCTGGCCTGGAGGTCGGGGTGATCTTGTCGAATTTGCTTCAACACCGACTCCAGATAAGCGCCGCGAATCGTACCGCCACTTGCCACGAAGCTAGAGGCGTCATCCCGGGCGGGAATCACGATTTTGTCATCCTTGAACGTCGAGTACAGCGATGCGGAGATACCGGCCGAGGTGGCGACATCTTTTGCCTCTACATCGGCCATGGCCGAACCAACGGGCAAACAAAGCACTAGTGAAGATATGAGCAATAGACGGCGCATGACGGCGTCCTCCGAAAGCGTAAAGGAAGTAACACACATAATTTAGGATGCCTGTCGATGCTCAGGAGTTCCCTGCCGATTCGATATAGGCACAGGCGAGCGCTCAGAACCGTACGGTAGCCCCAGTGGTCAGCCACTGATCACGCTCGCCCGTCAGGTCGCGGCCGACCAGCAGATCGACATCGACCCGCTCGCCAATGTGCAAACGCGGCCCGGCCTGCCAGGCCTGTTCGCCCCCTTGCTGGCCATAGCGTTCGGCGACCAGGGTCAAGGACCTGGCGAGGTCATACTCGACGCCGGTGCCCCAGGTCCAGCGATGGTTTTGCTCGCCGTCGTCATAGGCGTGGGCCCAGCCGGCGTTGACGTTCAGGCGTAATGCTTCAATCGGTTGGTAGGTGAATGGCAGGTTCAGGTCGGCGCCATCGAAGGTGTGGTCACGATTGAAGGTAAAATGCGCTGACCCTGCCAGCGCCAATTGAATGCCGAGGTCTTCGCGGGAGAACAGTAGGGTTTTGAACTGCGGGCTCAGTTGAGTTTCCGAATCCCCGTCATCGCGGCTGTGCTGTATGGCCGCGCCAAGTTGCAGGTTGGGCAGTCCCTTGAGCGTGCAGTCCTGGGACAGCACTGCGTTGCTGGATGAGTGATTATGCCGACCGCTCTGGTACCAGGCGTCGATGTTGCATTCGCCCGGCGCATTGATCGCGGCGTCGTCCACCACGTACGCACCGCCGGCCGCGTGGGCCTTAGAGATCACGGTCAGGAGGGTGATCAGGCCCAGGGTGATACTGATGAACAACAGATTGCGCCGCAGCCTACGGCTTTGCGATGGCGGCAAACTGCGCACAAGGGACATGAAGTGACGTGTTGGTTTTTGCATGAGGTTTACCTTGAAGTCTTCGATGGCAGGCAGCGGGTCAGCTCCGATCTCCTACCGATAAAGTTTGCAAACCGGCCGCCCGGGCTTGGGCGAGCAGTTCTTCGGTGTCTTCGCCGCCGGGCAGGGCGATCACTACGTCCGGTCGGCTGTCGAGCAACATGAAGTGGTTGCGCAGGCGTTCGGCCGATTTGCCGTATCGCTGCCAATTGGGCGGGTAGCGCACAATGTCGGCGCCTTGTTCCCGGGCCCACTCTTCTATTTCGCCGCCCAGAAAGCGATTGCCGCCATGAATCAGCACATGCACCGGATGCATGCGCTGGAAGGCGTCGAGTACCCGTCGGCACAGACGTTTATCGGCGTAATGACGCCCGGCACAGATCAGCAGGCGCATGATGGGTTTTCCTTTGCCTGATCGATGCTCTCGATCGAGCGCTCACCGGCGCGTTCGAGCAGCGGATACGCCAGCGCGGCGATGTGGTGATGCACACGCCGGTAATCACGCAGCACCCGCTGGAAAATATCGCCGGATTCCGCCCAGGTACTTTTGTCTTCCTGCAACTGGCGAAAGTGCTCGCGGCTGGCTTCTGCTTCGAGCCTTCTGACGATTTCCTTGCGATGGATCAGTTGGTGCGCGGTGGCGATGTCTTCGCGCAGGAACACGGTGATCGCCAGGCTCAAACTCTCCAGCACGGCATCGTGCAGCGGGGCGATGTTGCCCAGTTCGAAGGCCGAGAACTGTTCACCCCGGCGCAAGCGGCGCATGGCCAGCTGCGCGAGGCTGCTGGAAAGAATGTCCGCGGCATGTTCGAGGTTGATCACGAACGTGAGGATTTCCTGGGAGCGGTCGGCATCGCTGTCACTGATGCCCTCCTTGCCGATGTCGGCCAGATAAGCCCGAATCGCCGCGCTGAGCAGGTCCAGGGATTGATCGATGCGCCGCACTTCATCGGCGCAGCTCGGTAGCGATGTGTGGAACAGCTGAAGCGTCCGGCCGAGCATGGCCGAGAGCATGTCGGCCATGCGCAACGCTTCGCGGGCGGCATTCGACAAACCGATGTTGGCCACTTCCAGACCGGCCTCATCCAGGTAGTGCGGCATGCCAGGGTCGACATCCCGCTCAGGCGCCGGCAACAGTCGGGCGAGGGCATTGGCGAGCACATCGGTCAGGCCGATGAACACCAACCCCAGCAGCAGATTGAAACCGGTGTGCAGGCACACCACCAGTGTCGAGGGCGCGAGCGGCGCCTGAGCGAGCAAGCCGGCAAACGGCAAGACCGCCAGGGCGCCGACCACCCGCACCAGCAAATTGCCCAGCGGTAGGCGTCGGCCAACGCTCGAACCGGCATTGATGACCGAAGGCAGCGCACCGCCGATGTTCACCCCCAGTACCAGCGCGACAATCGTGCTGGCCGAGAGCATGCCGGTGGCGGCCAACGAGACGATCAGCAGCACCACGGCCACGCTGGAGTGACAGAGCCAGGTGAGGATCAGCGCCACCAGCAGGGCAATCAGCAGGTCGCCATCAAGGCTTTGCATGATGAGCTGGAAGATCGGCGTGCCTTCGACTTCCGCCAGAGTCGAACCGAGCATGTGCAGGGCCAGCAGCATCAGCCCCAAGCCGATCAACGCACAACCGACGCTTTCGTAGCGCGAGTCATCACGCAGCCGAAAGACGATCAGGCCCGACAGCAAAACCATGGGGGTGAGCATCGACACATCGGCGCTGAGCAGTTGCACCACCAGGGTCGAACCGATGTTGGCGCCGAGCATCACTGCCAGTGCCGGCGCCAATCCCAGTGTCCCGGCAGCAGTGAATGAAGTCGCCATCAGGCTGACGGCGGTGCTGCTTTGCAGGACGCCGGTGATGCCGATGCCGGACAGCAAAGCCATCCAGCGGTTGTTCAGGTTGTGGCCCAGCCACTGACGCAGTGGCGTGCCGAAGCCGCGCAACAGCGCCGAAGAAATCATATGGGTGCCCCACAGCAACAGGGCGATGGAGCCTGCAAGGTTGATCAGTAGAGTAGTTCCCGACATGAGGACTCTCCCTTTTTGCGTACTGCATTTATTGACGACCCGTGGGCCGGAGGGATGGTGCGGTAAACACGAAACCTGTGGGAGCGGGCTTGCTCGCGAAGAGGGAGCATCAGTCAACATTCATGTCGCCTGGCACACCGCCTTCGCGAGCAAGCCCGCTCCCACAGGGATTGCGGTGTTCAAGTCATTTGGGTTTGCCCCCTCGCTTCGGGGGCTTACACCATCAGAACCATTGCTTGAAGCGCCGGATGTAGAGGGTTTTCATGACCTGCGCGAACACGCAGTAGCTGAGCAAGGTGCCCACCAGCCATGGGAAGTACGCCCACGGCAGCGGTTGCAGACCGACCAGCGTGCCCAGTGGCGAGAACGGAATGTAGATGCCCAGCACCATCACCAGCCCGGTCATCAGGATCACCGGCAAGGCGGCGGTGCTCTGGAAGAACGGGATTTTCTGGGTGCGCAGCATGTGCACCACCAGGGTCTGGGACAGCAACCCTTCAATGAACCAGCCGGACTGGAACAGGCCCTGCATTTCCACGCTGTTGGCGGCGAACACGTACCACATCACCGCGAAGGTGGTGATGTCGAAGACCGATGAGGTCGGCCCGATCCACAGCATGAAACGGCCGATGTTCTTCGCATCCCACTTGCGCGGCTTGCGCAGGAATTCCTTGTCCATCTTGTCCCACGGCAGCGCCAGCTGAGAGAGGTCGTACATGAGGTTTTGCAGCAGCAAGTGGATCGACAGCATCGGCAGGAACGGAATGAACGCACTGGCCACCAGTACCGAGAACACGTTGCCGAAGTTGGAGCTGGCGGTCATGTTCAGGTACTTCATGATATTGCCGAAGGTTTCGCGGCCCTTGAGCACGCCTTCTTCGAGCACCATCAGGCTCTTTTCCAGGAGGATGATGTCAGCCGATTCCTTGGCGATGTCGGTGCCGCTGTCCACCGAAATGCCGACGTCGGCATCGCGCAGGGCAGGGGCGTCGTTGATGCCGTCACCGAGGAAGCCCACGGTGTGACCGTTGGCCTGCAACGCCTTGAGCACCCGGGATTTCTGCAGCGGGGTGAGCTTGGCGAACACCGTGCGTTCCTCGACCCGCGCCTGGAGGGTGGCGTCGTCCATCTTCTCGATGTCTTGGCCGAGCAGCGGTGTGCCGGGCTCCAGGCCGACTTCGCGGCAGATCTTGCAGGTCACCACGGCGTTGTCGCCGGTCAGCACTTTGACAGTCACGCCCATATCACGCAGCGCGGCGATTGCCGGGCCGGCGGTTTCCTTCGGTGGATCGAGGAAGGTCAGGAAGCCGCGAATCACCAGTTCGCGTTCGTCAGTGGTTGCGTACTGGTTTTTCGCCTGTGCCTTCGGGATCTCACGGGTGGCGACCAACAGCACCCGGAAGCCGTCCTGGTTGTACTCGTTGGCCAGGGCCAGCAGCGCCTGGCGACGTTGATCATCCAACGCCACGACCGTGCCGTTTTCATTGACGTGGCTGGCGATGGCCAGCATTTCCTCGACCGCCCCTTTGCACACCATCAGGTGATCGTCGCGGCTGTCCTTGACGATGATCGACAGGCGCCGACGCACGAAGTCGAACGGCAATTCATCGACCTTGCTGTAGGCGAACGGCACGCGGAATGTCGCATTGCGGTTGGCGAACTGCACCACCGCCTGATCCATCAGGTTTTTCAGGCCGCTCTGGTGATGGCTGTTGAGCCAGGCCAGTTCCAGCAGCGAATCGTCGCGCTGGCCATTGATGTCGACATGGTGCTCAAGAATGATCTTGTCCTGGGTCAGAGTGCCGGTCTTGTCGGTGCACAGCACGTCCATCGAACCGAAGTTCTGGATCGCATTAAGGCGCTTGACCACCACTTTGCGCTTGGCCATGGCCATGGCGCCTTTGGCCAGGTTGGCGCTGACAATCATCGGCAGCATTTCCGGGGTCAGGCCGACCGCCACTGCCAGTGCAAACAGGAATGCATCGCTCCAGTCACCTTTGGAGAAACCGTTGAGCAGGAACACGATCGGCACCATGACCAGCATGAAACGGATCAACAACCAGCTGACACTGTTCACCCCACGGTCGAACGCGGTTTGCACCCGTGAGCCGACAATGGCTTTGGCCAGCGAGCCGAAGTAGGTGCGCGAACCGGTAGCGACCACCACCGCTTTGGCGGTGCCGCTGACCACGTTGGTGCCCATGAAGCAGATGTTCGACAGGTCGAGCAGGTTGGACTGATCGGTCGCGCTGCCGGTCGCTGACTTCTGCGCCACGTCCCCCAGTGTGTCGTACTTCTCGACCGGCAAGGCTTCGCCAGTCAGCACGGCCTGGCTGATGAACAGGTCGCGGGATTCGATCAGACGGATGTCCGCCGGGATCATGTCGCCAGCGCTGAGTTGCACGATGTCGCCGGCCACCAGTTCGCGCATCGGTACTTCGCGCAGCACCGGCGGGCGGCCCTGTTGCGGGCGACGCAGGACGGTGGCAGTGGTGCGCACCATGGCCTTGAGGGTTTCGGCAGACTTGGCCGAACGGTATTCCTGCCAGAACCGCAGCAGGCTGCTCAGGCTGACCATGGTCATGATGATAATGACCTTGGTCAGGTCGGCGTCGTCGCCTTCACCCTGGCTGATCGGCAGCCAGTAGTCGGTGAAGAAGCTGATACCGGCCAAGGTCAGCAGCACGTAGATGAAGGGATTGTTCAGGGCTTTGAGCAGTTGGATGATGGCGTGAGGCGGCTTGTCGTGGGCGACTTCGTTGTGGCCCCCGCGAGCCAGACGGCCTTCGGCTTCGAGTTCGGTCAAACCGTCAGCGGTGGCGTTGAGGTTGGTGAGGGTGACGGCCAGGCCGTTTTGCGCTTCCCGGGCGGCACGCATCGACAGCTTGGCGTTGTCGCTGGAGGCGCCGCGGGTGGTTTTCTTTGCGGTGTTTACTAGGGTCATTGCTGTGCTCCTGCCGCAGTCTTGCGGCACGACACACAGGTACTCAGCTAATCAAAGACGAGCGCACGTATGTCGAGCCGCAAATATGCGATCGAGTCGGATGATTGTGTTTTGATGTTTTAACGTTCGCTGTCCATCAACTAAGACGTGACAGGCAGCGAACCGACTACTGGCTTCGTCCATAACTAATTCCAATAAATTTTGTTTTTAACAGGCAATAAGAAGTTCTCGGATTTCGTTTTAAGAAAACCGTTCAGGAAGGACTTTGGAAGCTCCTTAAAATCAAAAGCTCCTTAAAATAAAAAGTGCCTTCAAATCAATTGAAAGTGCGTACCCCAACGCACAGGCCGAGCATCAGGCTCGCCTGCTGGAAAAGGCGCGCGATGCGCCGACTCGGTGGGTCCTGGCTTTCGTCGAAGCTCCAGCGTTGCTGAAGCCGGCCCGTTGTCGGGCAGACGCGCCAGTTGGCACGAGGTTGTGCCTTGGTGTGGGCAGGAGGGGTGGAAAACGGGGCGCTGGGCCGGGCCGTCAACAGACGCTCACGGCAAAGCTTGACCCGCATGGTCGATGCAAAGGCGCGTACGCCTGGCATTACAGTGGTTTTGAAGTTCATAACATGCCTCTGGGCCGGACTGATTCCGGTGAGGCAAGTTACGGTGGAGCCTCAGGCTCTAGCGCAGCTCACCCGACCGAAAAGTCGAGTCCCGTCATTGTCTGGGTTATGTGCCAGATCCTGCATATCTGCAGTCATCCGACAGCGACTAGATACTGTGTCCATTGGATTCTTTTGTGAGTTGATAAAAGGCCGGTGTTATCGGCCCGGGCAATTTACTGAGCGAGGCGGGTGAAGTCAATCGTAAAAGTGCACTTGATTGCCGGTTAAACGGGATTCGGTTATTGAAGTGTGTAGCGGTTCAGCTAATTGACAGTTAATTGCCGTTTTGATGGCTGTTGGATGGAACGCAGGAGCTGCCGAAGGCTGCGATCTTTTGATCTTCGGCGGCCGCTGAAATACCAAAGATCAAAAGATCGCAGCCTTCGGCAGCTCCTACGCAGACCGTATGCAATCGTCATGGCTGGTGATTTTCTTCAGCCTGATCGATTATCGGGAGCGAGGGCTGGCTGGAATGGGTGGAGGGCAGGTGAGCGTCGATATCGAATGCGTGGTGGTCGGGGCCGGTGTGGTCGGGCTGGCGGTGGCCAGGGCTTTGGCGCGGATCGGGCGAGAAGTGATTCTGGTCGAGGCGGGCGAGGGGATTGGCGTGGGCATCAGTTCGCGCAATTCGGAAGTGATCCACGCTGGCATCTATTACCCGAGCGGCAGTCTCAAGGCGCAATTGTGCGTGGAGGGCAGGCAACGTCTGTACGCCTTCTGCGATGAGCGCGGCGTCGATTACCGGCGTATCGGCAAGCTGATCGTGGCCACCGATGACCGTCAGCGCCATGCCTTGCAGGCGTTGCTGGAGCAGGGCCGGCGCAACGGTGTCGATGACCTGCAATGGCTGGATGCCGGGCAGGCGCAGGCGCTTGAACCGGCGTTGTCCTGCGTTGCCGCGCTCTGGTCGCCATCCACCGGCATCGTCGATTCCCATGCCCTGATGCTGGCGCTTCAGGCAGATGCTGAAGCGTGCGGTACTTCGATAGCCTTTCACACGCCATTGGAATCGGCCCGTTGCACCGAGCACGGTTTCGAGCTGCACCTGGGTGGGGCTCAGCCGATGCCGTTGAGCTGTCGTCAGTTGATCAATTGCGCGGGATTGTCCGCGCCTGACGTGGCGAGCCGGATCGAAGGCTTGCCCGCGCAGCACGTTCCCAAGGCCTGGCTGTGCAAGGGCAGTTATTTCAGTTTCAGCGGCCGGGCGCCGTTCCGGCATCTGGTTTACCCGGCACCGGAAAGCGCCGGGCTGGGCGTGCACATGACCCTGGACCTGGGCGGTCAGGCGCGTTTCGGGCCGGATGTCGAATGGGTCGAGCAAGTCGATTACCGCGTTGATCCCCGCCGTAGCGTAAGTTTCTATCAGGCAATCCGGCGCTACTGGCCGGCGTTGCCCGATAACAGCCTGCAACCGGCCTACAGCGGCATTCGCCCGAAAATCAGCGGGCCGACCGGGCCGGCCGCCGACTTCGTCATCAGCGCCCCGGATGTGCATGGCGTGCCGGGGTTGGTCAACCTGTTCGGCATCGAATCTCCGGGGCTGACCAGTTGCCTGGCGCTGGCTGACCGGGTGGTAAAAATACTAGCCGCTCCACATTCCTCGTAGCAGCTGGCGCAGCCTGCGTTCGGCTGCGCAGCAGTCGTAAAACCTGCCCATGCGGTTTACCTGATAGACCGCAGTGCCTGAATTCACGACTGCTGCGAAGCCGAACGCAGGCTTCGCCAGCTGCTACACAGGTCGTCGTGAAGGTGCCGGTTATCAGTGTCTGCGATGCCATTCACCGCGAGGGCTATTCTTGGCAATGCGCCCATCCTCATGGGAGACCTCTGATGATCAACGTACGCACTGCCCGCATGCTCGCCGATTACAGGCACTGGGCCGATCAGCGACTCTTTGACAGCCTCATGGCGCTGCCACCGGAAGAGCTCAACCGCAAACGGGTGTCGGTGTTCAACAACATCATCGGCACCTTGAACCATATCTACGTGGTGGACTGCATCTGGCAAGCCCACCTGGAGGGCAGAGGGCACGACTTCAAAACCTCACATGACCTGCTCCATACCGAACTCCCCGAGCTGCGAATGGCGCAACAGGAGATCGATCAATGGTTCTGTGGATGGAGTGCGGCCCAGACCGACGATTCGCTGGATCAACCCATCGAATTCACCTCCGTCGCGGGGGAAAGCGGGGTCATGAGCGCCGGCGCGATGCTGTTGCATGTGGTCAACCACGCCAGTTATCACCGAGGCTGGGTGGTCCAGATGTACGTCGAGATTCCGGCCCTGCCGCCGATCACTGATCTGCCGGTGTTTCTGCGCGAGGTTCCGGGGTATTGAGTCGAATTCCACCAATTCCCGGCCCAAACAAATCCCCTGTGGGAGCGGGCTTGCCCGCGATAGCGGAGTGTCAGGCGACATAATTTGCTCTGTCTGGCCGCCATCGCGGGCAAGCCCGCTCCCACAGGTTATGTGTCAGTTCAGGAGATTTGGGTCATGCCTGAGGAATCAAACTCTGTCGGCAATCAAGTACCAACAGCGCTCCACCCAGTTCGCTGCTGCCGACTTCCAGCGTAAAACCGTGCAGGCTGACAATCGCCGCGACGATCGACAGACCCAGCCCGAATCCGCTTTGTGGGTGACCGCCCTCGGCGCGATAGAAGCGCTGAAACACCGCCTCACGTTCGGCCAGCGCAATGCCGGGGCCGGAGTCGAGTACTTCGATTCGTGTATGCCCGGCGTCATTCACCCCACGCAAAATCACCTTGCCACCCGGAGGCGTGAACTTGATCGAGTTGCTCAGCAAATTCGCCACGGCTTCGAACAGCAGCGCCCGGTCGCCATTGAGTCGGGGCAGGGATTCGGGCAGTTGCAGTTCAAAGGTCAGTTCGCCTTCTTCCGCCAGCGGCAGATAAAAGTCATGCAGCTCTTGCAGCAACGGCACCGGGTCCAGTTGCACAAAACCCGAACGGCGCTGGCGATCCTCCAGCTCGGAAATTCGCAGCAAGCCACGAAAACGCGCCATCAAGGTATCGGCCTCGCCGAGCACGGAATCCAGTTGCACGGCCAGCGTCGAGCCGTCATCGGCCTGTTGCTGAATCCGGTACAGCTGCGCCCGCAGGCGCGTCAGCGGTGTGCGCAGGTCATGGGCGATGTTGTCGCACACGCCCTTGACCTCGTTCATCAAGCGTTCGATGCGTTCAAGCATGGCGTTGACGATGGCGGCGAGCATGTCCAGCTCGTCACGGCGGCTGGACAGCGGCAGGCGTCGGGTCAAGTCGCCGGCGACGATGGCTTCGGCGCTGGCCTGGATCGCCCGGATCCGCCGCAGCGGGCGTCGTCGCAATAAGTGCCAGCCGGCGATGCCGGGCAGAATGGTCAGCGATACGCCCCACAGCAGCGCGTGGAGGATGATCCGGGTCACGGCAAACAACGAACCGTTGTCCCGCACCAATACCAGCCAGCGCCCGTCGAGGGTCCGGGTTGCCGTGGCATCGCAACTGTCGGCGGGCAGGGTCGGGGCGTCGGCGTCGACGCAGTCGCCCAGGATGTGAATCTTGCCGTCCAGCGGCAGGCCTTGGGGGATCTGGCGCAAGGGCCCGCTGAGGTGACGCCGCTGGTCATCGAACAGGCCATAGGCATCGATGCCGCGAATGTCGAAGGTCACACTGGCGGCGAGGGCGTCCTCCAGTTGCGCGCCCTGGAATCGGGAAAACAGATGCTGACGTTGCATCAGCGAATGTTTGGCCAGGGTGTCCAGGTAACTGGACACCTCGTAGTACATGACCCCCATGAGAATCCCGCTCCAGGCCACGAACAGCGAACTGTAGAGCGCCAGCAAGCGGCTGCTGGAGGAGCGCCAGCCTTTAGAGGGGTTCAGCAATGACATAACCCGAGCCTCGCACCGTCCGAATCAGTGGGACTTTGCCTGGCGGGTCGATCTTTTTGCGCAGACGGCCGATGTGCACGTCGATCAGGTTGGTGCCGGGGTCGAAGTGATAACCCCAGACCTCTTCGAAAATCATCATCCGCGACAGAATCTGCCCGGTGTTGCGCATCAGAAATTCGAGCAATTTGTATTCGGTGGGCAACAGCGTCAGCAACTGGCTGTCGCGGCTGGCCTCGTGGCTGATCAGGTTCAGCTCCAGATCGGCCACGCGCAATGTGGTGGCCTGGGCGGTCACGGTGTTCTGCCGGCGCAGCAAGACTTCGACCCGGGCGGCCATTTCATCGGTGGCGAACGGTTTGGTCAGGTAATCATCGCCCCCGGCGCGCAGGCCGCGAACCCGTTCATCGACATCGGAGAGGGCGCTGATCATCAGGATCGGCGTGGCCACGCCCAGGGTGCGCAGGGTGGTGACAATCGCCAGGCCATCGAGCTCCGGCAGCATGCGATCGAGGGTGATCAGGTCGTAGTCGCCGCTGACCGCGCGCGCAAGACCCTCGCGGCCATTGTCGACCCAATCCACGTCGAGGCCGTGGCTACTCAGTTCGGCGACGATTTCCCGGGCGGTCACAGCGTCGTCTTCGATGGTCAAGATGCGGGTCATAGGGCTTGCCTGATTAGGTGTTCAAGACGTTCGCGGCATTTTGCCAAGAAATGATCGATGGTTTTCTAAATAAAATTTCATGCAGGCACCGATTTGATCAATGCATAAAACCCGCCGATATGGCCGGCTCCTTGCAAACTGCATGACCCTGAGAAGTTCATTGTTTTCAACTATTTGAAATAGAAAGATTTATTTAAATAGTGCGTCTGGCACGTTGACTGCAATTGCTCGTTTGACGAGTTGTAATACCTGCCTGGAGCACTACAACAATGAACAGATCCTCTGATGGTTTTTATCCTGTCGCAGATGAGTTCAGCACGCTCTCGGGCGTGTCCTGGGCCGCTATCTTCGCCGGGGCCGCGGCGGCTGCGGCGTTGTCGCTGATTCTCGTACTGCTTGGTTTTGGCCTGGGTTTTTCGGCGGTTTCGCCGTGGGCCCATGAAGGCGTCAGCGCCAAAAGCCTGGGTATCTCGACGATTGTCTGGCTGGCCTTTACCCAGATCGTGGCATCCGGACTCGGCGGCTACATCGCCGGTCGCCTGCGGGTGAGGTGGGCCTACCTGCACGGCGATGAGGTCTACTTCCGTGACACGGCCCATGGCTTCCTGGCCTGGTGTATCGCGACGCTGGTGACCGCGACCCTGGTGGTCGGCTCGGTCAGCAACATCGTCAGCGGCGGCGTGCAGGCCGGGGCAACGGTCGCCGGCGGTGCCGCCAGCGCGATGACCCAGGCTGCCGGTAGCGCGGTCGGTAATACCGACGGTGACCCTTACGGTTACTTCGTCGACAGCCTGTTTCGCGATGATAGGCCAGTCGCTGTCAGCGAGGACGCCGTCAATGGCACCGTCACCCGGATCTTCGCGCGCAGCCTGCGTAACGACGGTCAATTGGCACCCGAGGATCGGACCTACCTGGCACAACTGGTCGCCCAGCGGACCAACCTCACTCAAGCGGACGCCGAACGTCGTGTCGATGAAGTCTATGCCCGCACCCAAAAAGCCGTCGCCGACGCCAAACTGGCGGCGCAACAAGCGGCTGACACCGCGGCCAAAGCCGCAGCGTTGACGGCGTTGTGGATGTTCGTCGCGCTACTGGCCGGTGCATTTTTTGCCAGCCTCGCCGCGATCTTCGGCGGTCGTCGTCGGGATGCCGTGGAGTATCTGGAAACCGATGCCTACGTGACCACCACCACAACCACGACGCTGCCACCTGTTCGCTAACCCAGGAGAACCCTCATGCGCTCTATATTGCTGTTCTTTCTCGGCGTACCGATCCCGATCATCATTCTGATTGCCTTGCTCACGTGACCCCTTTGAGGCACTTGCCAGCGCCGCTTCTACTTCAGGTAGAAGCGGCGTTTTGCTTTTGGGCTCCGGTACATCGCGAAAGCGGTCTGCCAGTCACTCAGGGTGAAAGGACACGCTTTCACTGGCCTGGATCAATATTTCCTTCGGCGATATTCCCTAACATAAAAAATCCAGACCCTCCTGCGGCATTGGCTACAGTACTTCAGCGCGCAACGATTGCGCTGTCCGGTTGGCCGGCAGGGTGTAAGTGCAGCATGGAGCTGAACAACCCTTACCTGAACTTTTCAAGGATGAACTTCGCGATGCAACGCCAAGACAGAACCTTCGATATCCAGCCGCTGATGCAGGCGGACATGACCGTGCGCATCAATGGCCAAACCGTCAACGCCGCCATCGGCGAAACCGTCCTGACGGTCATTCAATCACTGGGCATACGCCAAGTGGCCCGCAACGATCACGATCAAGTCAGCGGTGCCTATTGCGGCATGGGCGTATGCCAATGCTGCCTGGTGAGAATCAATGGCCGACACAAACGTCGCGCCTGCCAGACGATCGTGCGTGAGGGCATGGACGTCGAAACCCGGGTCAACCGCATCACCGGGCAGGAGGTGCTATGAGCCTGCATCCGGTAATCGTCGGCGGCGGGCCGGCGGGCATGGCGGCGGCCATTGAACTGGCCCGGCATGGGGTGCGGTGTACTTTGCTGGAAGAAGCCTCGCGGCTCGGCGGTGTGGTTTATCGCGGACCGTTGCGTGATGGCGTCCAGCTGGATTATCTGGGGCCGCGCTATTCAGAAGCGCTGGCCAAGCTGCATGGAGATTTCCGGGAGCAGTCTGGCCTGATCGACGTGCGCCTGAACCATCGCGTGGTGGGTGCTGAAGGCACTCGCGCACTGGTGCTGCTGGACGCTGACGAGCGCTTGCAGGAGATCGAGTATTCGCAGTTGCTGTTGGCTGCCGGTTGCCATGAGCGCAGCGTGCCATTTCCCGGCTGGACCTTGCCCGGCGTGATTCTATTGGGTGGTCTGCAACTGCAAATCAAGAGCGGCGTGGTTAAACCGCAAGGACCGGTGGTGATCGCGGGCACCGGTCCGTTGTTGCCGTTGGTGGCCTGCCAGCTGCACACGTCCGGGGTGAGCGTCGCCGGGGTTTACGAGGCGTGCGCGTTCGGCAAGATCGCTCGGGAAAGCCTCGCGCTGTTGAACAAGCCGCAGCTGTTTCTCGATGGTTTGAGCATGCTCGCGTACCTGAAACTGCATGGCATCCCCATGCACTATGGTTGGGGCGTGGTCGAGACACAGGGCGAGGGCGAGTTGAATGCGGTGACCGTCGCGCCGTACTCCAGCACTTGGGTTCCAGACCTGAGTCGCGCCGAGCAGGTTGTCGCGCAGACCCTGGCGGTCGGTTACGGCTTCATTCCACGCACCCAACTCAGCCAGCAAATGGGCCTGAATCACGGTTTCAGCGAAGACGGCTATCTGCGGGCCAACGCCAATGTCTGGCAGCAAAGCAGCGAGCCCCACGTGCACCTGGCCGGTGACATGGGCGGGATTCGCGGTGGCGAGGCGGCCATGCTCGCGGGACGGATCGCGGCCGTATCGATCCTGCTGCAACGCAATGTGCTGGACCTGGAACTGGCGCTTGTCCGGCGCGACCGTTGCCTGTCGAAACTCAAGTCCATCGTGCGCTTTCGCGCTGCCGTCGACCGCTACACCGAACGCGGCGCCGGGCAGACCGCACTGCCGGCCGCCGACACGGTGATCTGCCGCTGTGAACACGCAACCCGCGCCGACATCGATCGGGCGCTGGAGCAGGGCGTGCAAGACCTGGCCAGCCTGAAAATGCGCACCCGTGTGAGCATGGGCGATTGTCAGGGGCGCATGTGTGTGGGGTATTGCACCGACCGGTTGCGCGAAGCCACCGGCCGGCAAGACGTGGGCTGGTTGCGACCGCGTTTCCCCGTCGACCCGATTCCTTTTTCAGCGTTCCAGTCTGTCGGCACGGAGGCCGCAAGCCATGAGTAAGTTCTACGACGTGGTCATCGCCGGCGGCGGAGTAATCGGGGCGTCCTGCGCCTATCAATTGTCCAAGCGCAAACACCTGAAAGTCGCGCTGATCGACGCCAAGCGTCCGGGCAACGCGACCCGCGCTTCGGCCGGCGGCCTGTGGGCGATCGGCGAGTCGGTAGGCCTGGGGTGCGGGGTGATCTTCTTTCGCATGATGTCGGCCAATCGCAAGCGCGAAGCCCAGGGTGCCGCCGTGGCGGTGGACTCCAGCACGCCGCACATCCTGCCGCAGGCGTTCTTCGATTTCGCCTTGCAGTCCAACGCGATGTACCCGGACTTGCATCGGGAGTTGCAGGAGAATCACGGGATGGATTTCAAGTTCGAAAAGACCGGATTGAAGTTCGTGATCTACGACGATGAAGACCGGCTCTACGCCGAGCACATCGTCGCTTGCATTCCGCACCTGGCGGATCAGGTGCGCTGGCTCGATCAAGCAGCATTGCGCGAAGCCGAACCGAGCGTCAGCCATGAGGCGAGGGGGGCGCTGGAGTTTCTCTGCGACCATCAGGTCAGCCCGTTCCGCCTGGCCGATGCCTACACCGAAGGCGCGCGGCAAAATGGTGTGGATCTGTATTTCAACACCAACGTCACCGGCGTGTTGCACCACGGCTCGCGGGTCAGCGGCGTGCAGACCGCCGAGGCCGGAGTGTTCCATTGCGACACGCTGATCAACGCCGCCGGTGCCTGGGCCGCCGATCTCAGCGAGCAGGCCACCGGCATTCGCATTCCGGTGAACCCGGTGAAGGGCCAGATCCTGCTGACCGAGCGCATGCCGAAGATCCTGCACGGTTGTTTGACCACCAGCGACTGTTACGTGGCGCAGAAAGACAACGGCGAAATCCTGATCGGCAGTACCACCGAAGACAAGGGTTTCGACGTGACCACCACCTACCCGGAAATCAGCGGCCTGGTGCAAGGGGCGCTGCGTTGTATTCCAGCGCTGGCCGACATCAGCCTGAAACGCTGCTGGGCCGGGTTGCGTCCAGGCTCGCCGGACGAACTGCCGATTCTCGGACCGATGAAAGGGGTGGAGGGTTACCTGAATGCCTGCGGACATTTCCGCACCGGCATCCTGACGTCGGCGATCACTGGGGTGTTGCTGGACAAACTGGTGAACAACGAGCCGTTGCCGCTGGACATCACACCGTTTCTGGCGGATAGGTTTGCAGGGGGGCCGGAGGTTGAATCGAAGGGAATGGAAATGACTTGAGGACGCCTTCGCGGGCAAGCCTCGCTCCTACAGATCATGCGCCGTTTATGTGGGCGCTGATGATCGTTCCCACGCTCCGCGTGGGAATGCCGCCCCGGACGCTCCGCGTCCGATATGACGCAGAGCGTCATTGGATGCATTCCCACGCAGAGCATGGGAACGAGCGTTGTGGCTCAGTTAATCGGCGTACCGACAAACACCTCAAGCCCCTCGGCATACGCCGTGAACGCGCTGATCCGCGCAAACCGCGCGGCTTCCACCTGATCCGGCACCATCAGGTTGGTAAAACTCCAGGCCACCGCCAGGGTAATTCCGTCCTGCGCAATCGAACCGTCGGTCTTCAGTGGCTGTTTTTCCAACTCCCGCTCCAGCGCCGAATATGCCGCGGCCAATTGCCCTTCGACCCGTTCCACCCAGGGCGCGTACTGAGTTTCCGCTGGCCGCAGGTTACGTTCGTAATAAAGCTGCACCGATTTCTCACATGCCGCCAACGCCAGGCCGATCAGCCGTAGCGAGCGCAAGCGTTGCTCCAGATCGTTGGGTATCAGGCTTTTACCCGGCGCGGCCAGAGCCTCCAGGTAGTCGATGATCAGCGTCGAATCCATCAACACCTCACCGTCATCCAGCACCAGGGTCGGCGCCTTCACCACCGGGTTGATCTGCTGGAACTGCTCGAAGTTTCTGAACACCGAAACCGACTCGTGCTCCAGCGGTATGCCCAGGCATTTGGCGGAAATGGCGACGCGTCGCACATAGGGCGAATCCAGCATGCCGATCAGTTTCATTGAGCCTCTCCTCGACGGTCCTTGGGGGATGGACAACCTTAGCTGAGGTTCAGCGACCTGCAAACGGCCTCGCGCTAATCCTCAAACCCCACCTGCTCATGAATCTCATCGACCTTCAATTCCAGCCTATAAGCCACGGCGATAAACAGCGCCTGGCACAGGCACAAGGTCGCGCTCAACGAACGGAAGGCAAACGAACTGCCTTCGTTGACCAGCAGCACCGTGTTGGCGCGCTTGGCCAACGGTGAAAGGTTGCTGTCGGTGATGATCAGGGTTTTCGCCTGATGGTGCTGGGCAATACGCAGGCAGTGCTGGGTTTCCTTGCCGTAGGGCGTGAAGCTGATGGCGATCACCAGATCATTGGCGCGCACGCTGCGCATCTGCTCGCGGTAACTGCCGCCCAGACCCGACACCAGGTGGATGCGCTTGTTGGTGTGTTGCAGGTTGTAGACCAGGTAATCGGCCACCGCGAACGAGCGGCGCACCCCGACCACGTAGATGTTGTCGGCATTCACCACCAGGTCCACGGCCTTGTCGAAGGCCTGGTCATCGAGTTCCAGCCCCAGCCGCTCGATGCCTGACAGGGTGGCGTTGATGCACTCGCGCGCCAGATCGCCGCCACTGGCCTTCTGCGACTTGTTGGCGATCATGCTGCGGATGCGTTGCTGGTAGTTCTGCACCGGCGTGGTCTTGTGGGTGTAGGCCTCGCGAAACAGTGCCTGCATTTCGCTGAAACCGCTGAACCCGAAACGCTGGGAAAACCGCACGATGGCCGACGGGTGTACTTCGCATTCGCGGGCGATGTCGCTGATGCGGTCGACCATGATCCGGTCGCTCTGCTGGCTCATGTAACTGGCGATGCGTTTGAGCTGGCGCGGCAGGCTTTCGTATTCATCGGTGATCAGCTGCAACAAACGCTCGGCATTGATCGGAGGGCTGGCGAGATCGCTGTCGGGCGTGCTCTCGGTCGTAGCCGGCTGATCGGTGCGGGACATAAGGAATCCTTCTGGCTTGTGCTTATAGAGATGACGGGGCGCGTCATCCCCTGACAATAGGTTGGCTGTGCGCAGTCTACAGGGTAGGCCGGAATAAAATCTTGAGCTTGCGCCCGCCTTGGGGTCTGCTGAAACGATGCACTGTGTCTGGAACGCTTGTGTAAAAGTTTATTGGAAAAAATATTCCACGTAAAAAATATTTAGAATAATTATTGATTGTTCGGTCCCGGTCGTTTTAGTCTGCATCCACCAAGAGTGTTCGGCGCCTTCATCGCCCCGAACGCAGGCTGATAAAAATAACAGGAGCCAGCATGGGCCAGACTCGTTTTGCCAGTGGGCGTCAATTGGATCTGATTTGCCTGGGGCGCCTAGGCGTCGACCTCTATGCGCAGCAAGTCGGAGCGCGGCTGGAGGATGTGAGCAGCTTCGCCAAATACCTCGGCGGTTCGTCCGCCAACATCGCCTTCGGCACCGCTCGGCTGGGCCTGAAATCGGCGATGCTGAGCCGGGTAGGGGACGACCACATGGGTCGCTTCCTCGTTGAATCGCTGACCCGCGAAGGCTGCGACGTCAGCGGCATCAAGGTCGATCCGGAACGCCTGACCGCCATGGTCCTGCTGGGCCTCAAGGACCGCGAAACCTTTCCCCTGGTGTTCTACCGCGAAAACTGCGCCGACATGGCGTTGCGCGCCGAAGACATCAACGAAGCCTTCATTGCTTCCAGCAAAGCCCTGCTGATCACCGGCACCCATTTCTCCACCGACGGCGTCTACAAGGCGAGCATCCAGGCCCTGGACTATGCCGAGAAGCACAACGTCAAACGGGTGCTGGACATCGACTATCGCCCGGTGCTCTGGGGCCTGGCCGGCAAGGCGGACGGCGAAACCCGGTTCGTCGCCGACCAGAATGTCAGCCAGCACGTGCAGAAAATCCTCCCGCGCTTCGACCTGATCGTCGGTACTGAAGAAGAATTCCTGATTGCCGGGGGCTCCGAGGATTTGCTCACTGCATTGCAAAACGTCAGGCGCCTGAGCGCGGCGACGTTGGTGGTCAAGCTCGGCCCGCAAGGCTGCACGGTGATTCACGGAGCGATTCCGGCGCGTCTGGAAGACGGCGCAATCTATCCCGGCGTGCGCGTCGAAGTGCTGAATGTGCTGGGGGCCGGCGATGCCTTCATGTCGGGTTTCCTCAGCGGTTGGCTGGAGGACGCCAGCGACGAGCGCTGCTGCCAGTTGGCCAATGCCTGCGGCGCTCTGGTGGTGTCGCGCCACGCCTGCGCCCCGGCGATGCCGACCCGCGCCGAACTCGACTATCTATTCAACAGCCCGGTGCCCATCACCCGACCGGATCAGGACGCCGTGTTGCAGCGCCTGCATCAGGTCAGCGTGCCGCGCAAACAGTGGAAGCAGCTGTTCATCTTCGCTTTCGATCATCGCGGGCAACTGGTGGAACTGGCCCACAAGGGCGGGCGCGACCTGAGCAGCATTGGCGAACTCAAACAACTCTTTATCAAAGCCGTGGAGCGGGTCGAAGCGGATTTGCGTGAGCAGGGCGTCGACGCCGACGTCGGCTTGCTGGCCGATCAACGTTTCGGTCAGGACTCGCTGAACGCTGCCACCGGTCGCGGCTGGTGGGTGGCACGGCCGGTGGAGGTGCAGGGCTCGCGGCCATTGGCCTTCGAACACGGGCGCTCGATCGGCAGCAACCTGATCGCCTGGCCGC
This sequence comes from Pseudomonas sp. GW822-FHT02E03, assembly GCF_058802325.1. Lineage (NCBI taxonomy): Bacteria > Pseudomonadati > Pseudomonadota > Gammaproteobacteria > Pseudomonadales > Pseudomonadaceae > Pseudomonas > Pseudomonas sp. GW822-FHT02E03. Next base: position 21,431 of record NZ_JBXAOA010000057.1, read on the forward strand.
AAGAGCAGATCATCAAATGCCTGGTGCAATTCCACCCCGACGACGAGCCACTGCTGCGTCTGGAGCAGGAAGCGCAGATCAAGGGTTTGTATCAGGCGTCGCAAGTCAGCGGTCATGAACTGCTGCTGGAGATTATTCCGCCCAAGGATCACCCATCACAGCATCCGGACGTGCTGTATCGCGCGCTGAAACGCCTCTACAGCCTGGGCATCTACCCGGCGTGGTGGAAGATCGAAGCGCAAAGCGCCGAGGAATGGAAACAACTCGACGAGCTGATTCAGGAACGCGATCCGTATTGCCGTGGCGTGGTGCTGCTGGGCTTGAATGCACCGGCGGCGGCGTTGGCCGAAGGGTTTCAGCAGGCCAGCCAGAGCCAGACCTGCCGAGGTTTCGCCGTAGGCCGGACGATTTTCCAGGAGCCGAGCCGCGCGTGGATGGCTGGTGAAATCGACGACGAAACGCTGATCCGCCAGGTGCAGGGCACGTTCGTCGAATTGATCGATGCCTGGTGCACGGCCCGGGCCTGACGTAACACCGCAATACCTGTGGGAGCGGCGGTTCGACGTTTCGACTTGCCCGCGATGACGGCGGCACATTCAACATAAATGTGACAGCTAGATCGCTATCGCGGGCAAGCCCGCTCCCACAGGGTTTTGTGTCGTTCTTACTGATTTGTGTAAAACAATAAAAGGTGCAGCCATGCCCGCTATCCGAATTGGCATCAACCCGATCTCCTGGAGCAACGACGACTTGCCGTCCCTCGGTGGCGAGACGCCGTTGAGCACCGCCCTCAGCGAAGGCAAGGACATCGGCTACGAAGGCTTCGAACTCAACGGCAAATTCCCCAAGGACGCCAAAGGCGTCGGCGACGTGCTGCGGCCCTACGATCTGGCGCTGGTGTCCGGTTGGTATTCCAGCCGTCTGGCCCGCCGTTCCGTGGCCGAGGAAATCGACGCCATCGCCAGCCATGTCGAGCTACTGGCGAAGAACGGCGCCAAGGTGCTGGTCTATGGCGAAGTCGCCGACTCGATTCAAGGTCAGCGCATTCCATTGGTCGAGCGCCCGCGTTTTCACACCGAGCAGGCCTGGCAGGAATACGCCGACAAACTCACCGAACTGGCACGCTTCACCCTGTCCCAGGGCGTGCGTCTGGCGTATCACCATCACATGGGCGCCTACGTCGAATCCCCGGCCGACATCGACAAACTGATGGCATTGACCGGCAGCGAAGTCGGCCTGCTGTTCGATTCGGGCCACTGCTACATGGGCGGCGGTGAACCCTTGCAGGTGCTGCGCAAACACATCGAACGCATCTGCCACGTGCATTTCAAGGACGTGCGCAAACCGGTGGTGCAACTGGCGCGCAACAACCTGTGGAGCTTCCCGGACTGCATCATCAATGGCACGTTCACCGTGCCCGGCGATGGCGATATCGATTTTGGCGCCTTGCTCGACGTCCTGCTGGGCGCCGATTACCACGGCTGGCTGGTGGTCGAGGCCGAGCAGGATCCAGCGGTGGCGCCGAGTTACGTCTACGCCAAAAAAGGCTACGACACGCTGCGTGCGCTGCTCGAAGAGAGGATTGCTCTATGAGCCTGTTGGTCAAAAGCAATGCTCGCGGGCGGACCATGGTCGAGTTGGGGCAGGGAGCGCTGGAATACGTTGGCTTCGCCGCGTACCGCCTGAGCCTCGGCGAAACCCTGCCGGTCAGCGCCGGTGACAAGGAACTGTGTCTGGTGCTGCTCAGCGGTCGGGTCAGCATCAAGGGCGAAGCACCGGGGCAGGGCGCGTTCGACTGGGACAACATCGGCGATCGCCAGTCGGTGTTCGAAGACAAATCACCGTTCGCCGCGTACTTGCCACCGGGCAGTCAGGCGCAAGTGGTTGCGCTCAGCGACGTGCAGATCGCCGTCTGCGCCGCGCCCGGTTCGACCGCCGAAAATCACAGCCCACGGCTGATCAAACCCGACAGCATGAAACGCAGCGTGCGCGGCAAGGGCGCCAACACCCGCTATGTCTGCGACATCCTGCCAGACACCGAGCCAGCCCACTCGCTGCTGGTGGTGGAAGTGCGCACGCCGTCCGGGCACTCGTCGAGCTACCCGCCGCACAAGCACGACACCGACGATCTGCCGCACCAGAGCTTTCTTGAAGAAACCTATTACCACCAGATCAACCCGCCCCAAGGCTTCGTGTTCCAGCGGGTCTACACCGACGACCGCAGCATCGACCAGGCCATGGCCGTGGAAAACGGCGACCTGGTGGTCGTGCCCAAGGGCTATCACCCGGTCAGCGTGCCCTACGGCTACGAGTCGTATTACCTGAACGTGATGGCCGGGCCGAAACGCGTCTGGCAGTTCCATAACGATCCGCAGCACAGTTGGCTGCTTGAGCTCTGAACTAAAAAGCCTGAATTTCAACATTCAAAGGGAGAACAAGAACAATGAGCGACGCCCAGGTAATCGGCCATTACATCGACGGTCAGGTACAGGACTGTGGTAGCGAGCGGTTCAGCAATGTCTTCAATCCGGCCACCGGCAGCATTCAGGCGCGGGTCGGGCTGGCCAGCCAGAAGACCGTGGATGATGCCGTCGCCTCAGCCCTGAAGGCGTTCCCGGCATGGTCCGAGCAATCGTCCCTGCGCCGTTCGCGGGTGATGTTCAAGTTCAAGGAACTGCTCGACCGCCATCACAACGAACTGGCGGAAATCATCAGCCGCGAACACGGCAAGGTGTTCTCCGACGCCAAGGGCGAAGTGACGCGCGGCATCGAAATCGTCGAGTACGCCTGCGGTGCGCCGAACCTGCTGAAAACCGATTTCAGCGACAACATCGGCGGCGGCATCGACAACTGGAACCTGCGCCAGCCGTTGGGTGTGTGTGCCGGCGTCACGCCGTTCAACTTCCCGGTGATGGTGCCGCTGTGGATGATTCCGCTGGCGCTGGTCACCGGTAACTGCTTCATCCTCAAACCGTCTGAACGCGACCCGTCGGCCAGTTTGCTGATGGCGAAATTATTGACCGAAGCCGGATTGCCGGACGGTGTGTTCAACGTAGTTCAGGGCGACAAGGCCGCGGTCGACGCCTTGCTGCAACACCCGGACATCGAGGCGATTTCCTTTGTCGGCTCGACACCGATTGCCGAGTACATCCACCAGCAAGCGACCTCGCGCGGCAAACGCGTACAGGCGCTGGGCGGGGCGAAGAATCATATGATCGTCATGCCCGATGCCGATCTGGACCAAGCGGCAGATGCATTGATCGGCGCCGCTTACGGCTCGGCCGGTGAGCGCTGCATGGCGATTTCGATTGCCGTGACGGTCGGCGATGTCGGCGACCAACTGATTGCCAAACTGCTGCCGCGCATCGATCAACTGAAGGTCGGCAATGGCATGCAGGGCGACAGCGACATGGGGCCGCTGGTGACTGCCGAGCACAAGGCCAAGGTCGAGGGCTTTATCGGCGAAGGGGTGGCCCAGGGCGCACAACTGATCGTCGATGGGCGCAACTTCAAGGTGCCGGGGGCCGAGAATGGTTTCTTCGTCGGCGCGACGCTGTTCGACAACGTCACGACCGAGATGAGCATCTATCAGCAAGAGATCTTCGGCCCGGTGCTGGGCATCGTGCGCGTACCGGATTTCGCCAGCGCCGTGGCGCTGATCAATGCCCATGAATTCGGCAACGGCGTGTCGTGTTTTACCAGCGATGGCGGCATCGCCCGCTCGTTTGCCCGCAACATCAAGGTCGGCATGGTCGGCATCAACGTACCGATTCCGGTACCCATGGCCTGGCACTCGTTTGGCGGCTGGAAGCGCTCGCTGTTCGGTGATCACCACGCCTATGGCGAAGAAGGCATTCGCTTCTACAGCCGCTACAAAAGCGTGATGCAGCGCTGGCCCGACAGCATTGCCAAGGGCCCTGAATTCAGCATGCCGACAGCCAAATAATTCACTTGTGCGGAGAACAACAAAAAATGAGCAAACCTCTGCGTTTCGCCCTGAACCGTATGGTCGCCCCACGTTTGTCCCTGCCCGCGTTCATCGAGTTGGCGGTGACCCTCAAGGCCGACGCCATCGAGATCCGCAATGACCTCAAGGGCGTCGAGATCGAAGATGGCACCGCCCCCGAAACCGTCCGCGAGTTGTGCGCGGCCAAAGGCATCAAGGTGCTGTCGATCAACGCGCTGTATCCGTTCGATGTGTGGAATGACGAGCGCCGTGCACACGCTCTGAAGCTCGCCGCTTATGCCCGTGATTGTGGCGCGCAGGGTTTGGTGATGTGCCCATTGAACGACCGTGCCGATCCACGAACCGAGGCGCAGCGTGCTTCCGGGCTACGCACGGCGTTGAGTGAACTGGCGCCGATCCTGCGTGATCACGGCATCCTCGGTTTCATCGAGCCGCTGGGTTTCGAAGAATGCTCACTGCGGCGCAAACGCACGGCGGTCGACGCGATCAAGGCCATCGGTGGGCTGGATGTGTTCCGTCTGGTGCATGACACCTTTCACCATCACTTGGCCTGCGAACATGAGTTCTTCCCCGAGCTGACCGGGCTGGTGCACATCTCCGGCGTCGAAGATGCCGAGGCGCCGCTGGCGACCATCCGCGACGGCCACCGGGTGCTGGTGGGCGAGGGCGACATCCTCGGCAACGCGGCGCAGATCGAGACCTTGCTCGCGACCGGCTACAGCGGCTACCTGTCGTTCGAACCGTTCGCCGACAGCGTCCATGGCCTGGCGGATATCCAGACGGCGATTGGCGCGAGCATGGATCACCTGCAGAAATCCCTGAGCTGACTCTGTTTTTGAACTGATGGAGATCAACTGTGGGAGCGGGGGGGGGGGGGGGGGGGGGGGGGGGGGGGGGGGGGGGGGGGGGGGGGGGGGGGGGGGGGGGGG
>NZ_JBXAOA010000058.1:0-23844 GCF_058802325.1 Pseudomonas sp. GW822-FHT02E03
CCCCCACCCCCCCCCCCCCCCCCCCCCCCCCCCCCCCCCCCCCCCCCCCCCCCCCCCCCCCCCCCGCTCCCACATAAACCCATTCCCACATTGAGTTTTTGTTGTCTTGGATGGCGAGTTGCCAGCAATCTGGCCAACCCTTGTCTACACTGCTTCTCACCAATGGAGGTAGCCCTCGGCAGTGCGCCGGCAAAGGAGTGCGCCATGTCTCCCTGCTTGCAGTTTCGTAGCCCGGCCCGGCAACGGGGAGCGATCGGTTTGATGGGAGTGCTGACCCTGGGCATGGCCTTGGTGTTCTTGCTGGTCGTGGTCGATAGCAGCCGCCTGTACCTGGAAAAACGCAGCTTGCAACGGGTGGCGGATATGGCCGCGCTGGAGGCTGCCACGCGTAACGGTGATTGCGCCGTGGGTGCCACCGCTACCGCCTATGCCACCGCCAGTGCAAACCGCAACGACTTCTCCCTTCCTGACTCCACCCGCAGCTTGGCGGTAGCCTGTGGCACCTTGAGTCTGGACGCCAATAATCTTCGGGTTTTTACGGCTGATCCGAGCAGCAGCGAAGCCATTCGGGTGAGCGTCAGCCATCCGATCCAGCAAAGTGTCGCCGGCGGCATCGGCGCCCTGTTCGGCGGTCCTCCAGCCGGTGCGACCCTCAACCTGACCGCGACCGCCGTCGCAGCGTTGCCACCTCCGCTGGCATCGCTGACCATTCGCAGTACGGTGCTGAGTATCGATGCCAGCAAGTCGGCCACGCTCAATGGACTTTTCGGTGGTTTGTTGGGCGGCAATCTGAACCTCTCCGTGGCGGGTTGGGAGGGGTTGCTGAACACCAACATCAGCCTGCTCGGTTACCTCGATCGATTAAAGGTCGACCTAGGCCTCAACGCCGCCGGGTATAGCCAGGTGTTGGGCACTTCGGTGGCCGTCAGCCAGTTGATCCAGACGGCCGTCAATGTGCTGGACCCCGGCGGCACTCTCGGCGCGACGGCGACCATCGTCGGTCTGCAAGCACTCAAGGTTGCCGCAGGCTCCACGACCGTGGTGCTGGGCAATTTGTTGCACGTCGAGAATGGCAGCAACATGTTGGCGTTCGCGACTAACGTGAGCGTGTTCAACCTGATCGAAGGCATCGTGCAACTGGCCAACAAGAAAAACGGTCTGGTGGCGACGCTACCGATCAATCTGGCGGGGCTGGCGCAAATCACGGCTCGAGTGCAGGTCCTGGAGCCGCCACAACTCTCGGCAATCGGCAACCCGAAAAACGCGGCGCTGGATCCACTGGGCCCCAATCGGATCTACGTGAGAACCGCGCAGGTTCGCACATTGCTGTCGATCGACTTGCCGGCACTCGACGCCATCGTGGCGCTGGTCAATGCGGTAACCGATCTGGCAGGACCGCTGACCAACACCCTCAACGCGTTGCTCAATCTCAACCTGGTGGCGGTGCTCAATTCACTGACTTGTGCCTTGGGCGTGCCCTGCCAGACACCCGACATCAAGTTGTTGCCGGGGCCAATACGGCTCGACGTGGCGCTGGAGGTCGCCAGCGCCAGCAGTTACGTCACGGCCTACAGCTGCGTCAGTAACACCAACAAAACCCTGACCACCAACACCAGTACATCGCTGGTGAACCTGAAAATCGGCCGGATCGATGCGGCCAGTATGTTCGGCAGCAACACCACGCCGCCAGCGGTCACGGTGCAGCCGTTGAAGGTGATCGATATCGGGATCAAAACCTGTCGCAGGCTGCTGTTCTTGCCCATCACCTGCGATCCGCGTGTGCCCGGCGTCGGTGGCGGCATCGATATCGTTGCCGACACCAGCGTGGCGGCGAACGCCAACATTTCCCACGTTTACTCCGCACCACCCGCCAGCAGCCTGCCGGAAATCAATCAGCCACCGTTCTACTACTCGTTCACCACCAGCAGCATCGTCAGCAGTCTGCTCAATACTCCGCTTAATATTCACGTGGACATGTATGGCCCGTCGGGCAGTCTCGTCAGCGGTCTGGGGACGATCCTGAGCAGCGTCACTACCTTGCTGGTCAGCGCGATCAACAGCGTGCTTAGCCCGTTGCTCGACAGCTTGATCAACACCTTGCTGTTAAGCCTGGGGATCGATTTGAACAAGGTCGACGTCGGCGCCAATCTCAGTTGTCACTCGGGGCGTGCGACGCTGGTGATCTGATCACCTGTGACAATCGGCAACTCGATACAAAACCGCGCGCCCTCGGTCGAGTTTCTTACACTCAACTTACCGCCCATGTTTTCGACGATGCCGTAACTCACCGACAACCCGAGCCCGGTGCCGATGCCCACCGGTTTGGTGGTGAAGAACGGTTCGAAAATCCGCTCCAGCAGCCGTGGATCGATACCGCCGCCGTTATCCTCGACCCACAGTCGCACCGAGTGTTCATCGCGTTCGGCATACACCGAAATCCACGGTTTGAACTCCCGGTCGGCCTCGCGCTTACTCAGCAGCGCATCCCTTGCATTGACCATCAGATTGATCAACACCTGTTCCAGCTGATCGACGTAACCGCGCACCTGCACCTCGAATCCGGTCTCGCTGATCCGCAGTTCGACGCCTTTGCCACGCATGCCTTCAGACAGCAGAGACAGCGTGCCCTCGATGGCTTGAGCCGGATTGAACGGGTGTTGCTCGATCTCCGAACGCCGACCGAATACCCGCATGTGATCCACCACCCGCGCGGCACGCTGGACTTGAGCGTCGATGCGGTTGAGCTTGTCGGTCAGGTAATCGATTTGCGCATCACCATTGCTCAGACGCTTGAGCAGATTGACGATGGCCATGCGCATCACGTTCAGTGGCTGGTTGATTTCATGGGCCAGCCCGGTGGCCATTTCGCCGAGGGTGGCCATTTTCGCGCTCTGGGTGAGCTGTTGCTGGGCACGCCGGACTTCGGTGTTGTCACGGCCCACGGCTTGAATCTCCAGCAAGCGACCCTGCTCGTCGAACACCCCGCGATCCGACCAGACCCACCAGGCGTGTTCCCGTCCCGGCAGTTGCAGGTTGATTTCCGCAGTACTGACCGGGAACTCCGGGCTCAGTCGACTGAGCCGATGGAGGAATGCTTCGCGCTGTTCCGGCGACATCCAGCTGCCCAGGTTCACCCCCGGCAGCTTCTCGGGCTGGCATTCCAGATAGGTCGCCAGCGGGCGGTTGCCAAAGGTCAACGTCAGGTCTGGAAGATAGCGACAAATCATCGCCGGGGAATCTTCCACCAGGATCCGATAGCGCTCTTCACTCTGTTTTACTTGCTCGGCGGCCAGGGTCGCTTCGGTGACATCCAGCCACAGCCCTACGGCTTCCACTGGGAGCCCGAGGTCGTCGCGCAGCAGTTTGGCTTCGTCGAGCAGCCAGTGGTAATCGCCGCGACTGTCGCGTAGCCGATAACGGGCACGCACCGAACCTTCGCGCAGCAGTTGCCGGGTGCGCTCGAAATAGCCGTCGCGGTCCTCGGGGTGGACCCGTTCCACCAGCGCGCCGGCGGCGCAATCGGCAAGCGACCAACCGAGCAGCGGCAACAGGCTGTCGCTGAAAAATGTCGGTTGCAGCGCACCTTCGACATAGCGCTGTACGTAGATCACCGCCGGCGAACTGGCAATCAGGTTGTCCAGCCGGGCATGGGCGGCAGCGGCGTTCTGCTCCTGATTTTTGATGTCGCTGATGTCGAGCATGAAACCCACCAGCCGCCGGTTTCTGCCGATGCCCAGGGCCTGACCTTGCAGTCGATACCAGATCGGCGTTTGTGCCGCGTCGGGGCGATGCAGGCGTACGCACAGCAGCAACGGCGCGCCTTCATCTTGCAAGGTTTGCAGGCGAATCGTCAGCTCTTCACGGTCGGCGGGGTGGATCTGTTCGAGCCAGTCGTGCAGCGGCAAACGAGTGCTCGCAAGGTTCAGCATGCTTGCCAGCGACGGTGCCAATTGCACCTCGGCGGTGTCGCTGAAGACCTCCCACCAGCCGGTGCCGAGCAAGGCTTGCAGAGACTCCAGCCGCTCCAGTTGCAGATGGTGCTGATGCTCGCGCAAGCGTTCAAGCAGCGGGCCGGCCAGGGCGGCGGTGAGTTGCAACCAGTCGCGTTCGCTCAGGTCCGGGGCACGCTGTTGCACCGGGTAGAAACCACAGAGCAACCAGGCCTCCACGCCCAGGGCATTGTGGTAAGGCACCGCGAACCCTTCGGCATTGCCGAAGATGCCTTGCAGGCGCGGGTGTTCGCTGGGAATCAGTTGCTGAGGGGCGGAGCCATTCAAACTGTCGAGACCGGTGCCCAGGCGTTGATCGATTTCCCACAACAGTGGCGCATCGAAGGCCGCGTAATGCTGGTGAATCAGCCAACCCTCGGCCTGTTCATCGAGCAAAGCCATGGCGATGCAGGGGATCTGAAAGCGCTGGGCCAGACCTTGCAGTTGCTCCGCCAGCACCTCGGGCAAGCGCGTCAGGCTGCACAGGCGCAACTGTTCGCTGACCTGCGCCGCGAGCAACTGGCATTGTTCACGGCTGCGCGCTTGTCGACGTTCGAGCAGCAGGTCGCCGATGTCGATCAACTGCAACAGCCAGTTTTCGCCCAACGGCTGCACCCAGCCACGCAGATGCAGCGGTTGTTCGCCGAGGCTGAAAAAATCCAGGTCCAGGCTTTGTCCCTGCCACTCGGCGGGCGCGCCTTCGACCGACAGGCCGCTATGGGGCATGAGGTAATCGAGCAGATGCGGTGCCTGTGCGCCGGGCATTTGTTGCGCCAGCAGATGCCGCAGCGGGCCGGTCAGCTGAGTCACTCGGCCTTCGTCATCCAGATGCAGCTGCAAACCGACACGTTGCACGCTCGGAGGGCTCGCAGGGTCAGCACTGATCGAGGGCTGCTGCGGTTGGCGATTGAGCAGGCGCCCGAAGAGCTTGTCCCCGGAACTCAAAATTGCAGGCTCGAGCGGGCGGTAAGGGTCGCCGGCAGATTGGGCACCGAGCCGATCCCCGGCAGCACCAGGAACGGCAGCACCTGATTCAGTTTACTGGTGGGGTAATTGATGGTGACCGTCAGCACGCCACCGATATAGGTGGCACTGGCGTCGGTGGCCACATTGAAGTTCAGCGCTGCGGGAATCCAGGCCAGTTGCCGGGTCAGTTCGGTGGTCGCTATGTTTCTGACGGCGGTGTCGTAATTGGCGGTGCTCGGGTCTAGCGCCACACTGCGGCGCACCGCTTCGGCCGTCGATTGATTGAACGATTGCATCAGCAACAGCGGCAGGCTGTAACTGACCAGACCATAAAACACGGCGAAAAAGATGATGAACACCAAGGCGAATTCAATCGCCACGGCACCTTTTTGTTTGCGGGGGAGGCCTGTTTTCATGAGTGCGTCTACCCTGACCATCACGACGTAGTATCAGCATAGAATCATTCAGCCAAAACGGACGTTTATTACCGGATGCAGAACTTTGTCCTACTTATCTGGCTGACGCTCTGCGCAGCACAGGATGTCCGAGAGCGGCACATCGCCAATGGCTTGACCCTTGGCGTGGGTGTATTGGCGCTGACGTATCTGTTGTGGACGGGCACCACATGGTTGGGGGCCGAGGCAGTGCAGGGCGGCTGGGCTTTGTTGTTGGCACTGGCCTTCACCTTGCCCGGTTATGCATTGAAACGTCTTGGGGCGGGCGACGTGAAACTGATGGCGACGCTGGGCCTTGCGACGGACGGTATGCACCTGCTCGGCGGCTTCATCGGCGCCGGATTGGCCAGTGCGTTCTGGCTGCTGTTGGCGCCAAGACTCTGGCTGTATATGGGGCAGGGGCTTAGGGATCGACTTCGTTACCTGGGGCCTGGAACGTCAAAAAAGCAGCCCTTTGCGCCGTTCGTATTGGTGGGCATGTTGCTTACTCTGGTCTGGCTGCATTAGTCGCCGGGCAATACTCGTTCTATGTACATAGTTGGAAAGTGCGTCTACTTTCAAAACAGTTGTTGTACAGCCTTCGGAAGTGGGTACAGGAACGATCAAGCCTGGAGTGACACGTGAACAAGCGTATCTCGGCAATAAAAGTCCTTGTGGTCGATGACGAACCATTGGTTGTCGAAGAACTGTGCGAGTTCATCGAGCGCAATGGTTATCGCTGTGTTCCTTGTCAGTCCGGCAAGCAGGCGATCGAGCGTTTCACTGAGTACGAGGATATCGGCCTGGTGCTCTGTGATTTGCAGATGCCTGACATGGATGGCATTCAACTCGTCCAGGCACTGCAACAGTTGTCCGGCAAACACCGGGCATTCGAGGCGATCATGCTCACCGGTCGCGCCGACAAGCAGGACGTGATCAAGGCCTTGCGCGCCGGGTTCGCTGACTACTATCAGAAACCGATTGATCTGGATGAGTTGCTCGAAGGTTTGCAGCGCCAGGAAGTGGTGTTGCAGGAGCGGCAGAAAAACCTGCAGTTGGGGCATTTGAGTCAGAAGCTGCATTACCTTTGTGAGTCGATCGACGAGCTGTATCAGGATCTGGACAAGGTTCGTCGGGGGCCGTCCCCTGTGCCTTTGTCGGATTCGGCTGGCGGTGCATTCAGTGAGGCGGAGCGGGTGGAGATGCCGGCGGTTTTCAATCAGCTGTCGCCGCGGCAGCTGGAGGTGGCGCGGTTGGTGGGCAAGGGGCAGACCAATTATCAGATCGCCTGTGAGTTGGGGATTACCGAGAACACGGTGAAGCTTTATGTGTCGCAGGTGTTGCGGTTGACGCATATGCATAATCGCACGCAAGTGGCGTTGGCGTTGTCGCCTGGTAATGCTGGTGTGCGGCGGCTTACTGCGCACTAGTCGAGTACGCTGATCAACTGTGGGAGCGGGCTTGCTCGCGAAGGCGGCCTGACAGCCGACCAATCCATGGCGGGTGTACACAGCCCATGTAGGAGCTGCCGAAGGCTGCGATCTTTTGATCTTGGCGGCCTGGCAGCCGACCAATCTCTCTCAGACATACGCCAACCCACTTGTAGGAGCGAGGCTTGCCCGCGAAGGCGGTCCGACATTCAACATTGATGTCGACTGACACGCCGCTTTCGCGAGCAAGCCCGCTCCCACAATTGAATCGTGTGCAACTGCAAGAGATTGGTTGGCTGTCAGGCCACCTTCGCGGGCAAGCCTCGCTCCTACGAGATCGCCATTGGCCTTTCAAGTGCGGTTTGACAGCCGACCAATTTCCCCCGGATGTACGCCGACCCTGTGGGAGCGGGCTTGCCCGCGATGGCTGCCTCACAGGCAACTATGTTTATAGATCGGTAAAAACATCAGAACCTTCCCACATGTTTTTCAGGTTGCCCGTCGGACGCTGCGTCTCTAGCCTTTGGCCGTCGCTGACAATTCAGCGTCCGGGCGTCGCGGCTCGATTCTTGAGGCATAATCGCTCCACCGAACAACAACACTTTTGGGTGTCTGTCGTTTCGTGTCATGGCGTCTGTGCGCGGGATACCTTCGGGTATGCCGAGATATGCCTCTGGGATCGGTCCGCGAACCCGCGTACAGCTGCCACCCCAAATTGCATCGCGGCAATTTGGAAGTGGCTCCATTTCATCCCAGAGGTGTAATCATGTTCAAAGCAACCCCAAATCCCCCAGAAACCGACAACGTTTCCCCCTACGAATCCCTCGATTCCAAAAAATTCCACGACGCCGCTAACCGCGCGCTCGACCACTACCTCAACCCCTCTGCCCTCAAAGCCCCCGTGGCCCGCAAACCGAGCACGATGTACATGGTTGCGCCGGATATCAAAGACGAAGACCTGTTGGCCCACACCTGTGAATCGTTGGCCCAGGCCAGTGTGATGGCGAGTGATTTTGCGGGGTATCTGGAAGGGCCGCACCGGCACACGGCGATGGCGATTCAACAGATCGTCATGCTGGCAGAACTGGCGGTGAACCGGATGCTGGATAACGTTTCCGTACCAAAACCTGCGCCACACAGCTAATCCCCTGTAGACGCGAACTGTGGCGAGGGAGCTTGCTCCCGCTTGAGTGCGCAGCACTCACAAGATCTTTGGTACATCAGAGATTTTGGGGCCGCTACGCAGCCCAGCGCGAGCAAGCTCGCTCGCCACAGGTCGCTCCTACGGGATCGTCGCTGTGCCTTTCAATGATGAAAGGCCCGGGCCAATGCGCTGAAGCTGGGGCCAGCCAGTACGATCAGCAGCGCCGGGAACAGAAACAACATCATCACCACAGACATTTTCGCGGACATCTTGGAGATGTATTCCTGCAAGCGTGTCAGGCGCCGGTCATCGAGCAGCATTTTGAGCCCCAGCAGTGATTTCATGGCGCCGCCGCCCTGGTGGATCAATTGCTGAAGTATCACGCAGGTGTCGGTGAATTCGTCCACCGCCAGTAACTGGGTGGCCTTGTTCAGTTCTTCGCCCAGCTCCAGTCCGGAATCGACCCGGGTCAGTATCAGGCGCAGCTCATGGGTCAGGGCCGGCAGTAATTGTTTGCCTTCGATGCTCAGTACTCGCAGCGACTGCTCCACCGCCATGCCGGATTCGAACAGGATGCGCAGCAGCGGAATGAAGGTCGAAATCTCGATCGCCAGTTGTCTTTGCCGACGGGACGCGGCGGCGGCCAGCAAGCGTTTGGGCAGCAAATAACCGAGGGCGGTGGCGAAAGCCGGGGTGATCCAGTGGTTGTTCACCTGCGGGAAGAACACGCTCTGGATCAACAGACTCAGGACCAACGCAAGCACCGGTATGCCGATCTGGCAGGCGGCGAACAGCGAGCGTTGCCGGGCGCTGCGCCAGCCGAGGCGGTTGAGCAATATTTGGGTTTCGTTGTCCAGTTTGACCGAGCGTTGACCGATACGGCTGTTGCCCAGCGCTTGCAACCAGTGACTGACGCGATGGTCGTTCAGCGGTTTGCCGTCCAGTCGTTGAGCCACTTGACGAGCCCGCCGATGTTGGTCCAGCAGCCCACTGAGCAGCAACAGCGTGGCCGCCAGAAACAACAGTGCGCTGATCAGCAGGGCTATTTTCATACGCTGCGCAACATGCGCCACAGCGCCAGGCAACCCACCACCTGCAGGCCAAACGCGGTCGCGAGCATCATTTGCCCCGAGCTGCTGTTCCACATGGCGAGCAGGTACTTCGGATTGGACAGCAAGAAGTAGCCGGCGAGCCCCACAGGCATCAGGGCCAGCACCATCGCCGTGATGCGGGTTTCGCCCGTCATGGCGCGCAGTTGGCGCGCAGCCTGGTCGCGTTCACGGACCATTTTGATCAGGTTCTCAAACAGCTCACTGGCATTACCGCCGTAGCGGTGATTGACCTTCAGGCCCAGCGCAAACAATCGAAACTCGTCTTTCTCGTACAGTTCGGCGAAGTCCGTGACAGCGTCAGGCAGGCTGACGCCCAGGTGCACATTGCGCTGAACCCGGCCCATGGCGTTTTTCAGTGGGTCTTCGGCGGCGTCGATGGCGACCAGCACCGCATCGGCCAGGGTGCGTCCGGACTTCAGACTGCGCACGGTGTGATCAAGCAACGGCGGCAGTTGTTCGATCATGCGCTTGAGCCGGCGCTGATAGCACCAACTGATGTACAGCCGCAGAGCCAGAGGTGGCATCAGCAACAACGCCAGCAAACCGATCCAGCTGGCGAGGGCAAACCCGAGCAAAATGCCCACGGCCCAGAGCAACAGCCACAACCTCAGGCGCTCGGTGGGACGACCGAGGCCGGCGCGTAGAAAGGCCCGTTCCAGACCAGCCCAGGATGATTTCGCCACCGCCAGTTGCGGTTGTCCCTGCATCAAGCGACCGAGGGTTCGATCGATGCCGGTCTGGCGCAGGCCGTTGTAGAACAAACGGATCGACAAACCCAGCAACGTCAGGCAAATCAGGATGAGCAGCGCCGGTTTGAGCATGCCGTGATCCTTAGTGCGATAAGGGAGAGAGCGCCGATTCGCGACGCAGCTTTTCGCCGGCGGGGTTGACCGCCTCGCGCAGAAAACCGAAACCGGTGCGTCGATCAAACTTGAATAGCGTATTGGTCACATACACGTCATCACGAATACCCACGACCTCCACCACTTCGCTGACGCAGCGGCGGCCATCGGGCAGGCGCGTCAACTGGATCACCACGTCCAGCGCGGCACAGATCATTTGCCGCAGCGTGCGCTCAGCGATGGTGCGGCCGGTCAGGCCCACCAGGGTCTCCAGGCGCAATAGCGCATCCTGGGCGTTGTTGGCGTGCACGGTGCTCATGGAACCGTCATGCCCGGTGTTCATCGCGGTGAGCACGTCGACCACTTCGACACCGCGAATCTCGCCGAGGATGATCCTGTCCGGGCGCATCCGCAGCGCGTTGCGAATCAGATCGCTGGCCTTCACTTCGCCGTGGCCTTCGGCATTCGGCGGTCGGGTTTCCAGGCGTACCACGTGAGGATGGCCCAGTTGCAGCTCGGCGACGTCTTCGATGGTGACCAGGCGTTCGTGAGGGGCGATCAACTGGCTGAGAATGTTCAGCAACGTGGTCTTGCCGGTGCCGGTACCGCCGCTGACAAGGATGTTGCAGCGCTTGCCCACGGCCTCCTGAATAAACTCAAAGATCGCCTGATCGATGGTTTGCATCGCCATCAGATCGGAGCTTTTGAGCATGTCCTTGCGGAATTTTCGAATCGACAGGCACGGGCCATCGAGGGCAATGGGCGGGATGATTGCATTGACCCGGCTGCCATCGGGCAAACGCGCATCGACCATCGGTGAAGACTCGTCGAGCCGTCGGCCCAGGGGCGCGAGAATCCGTTGCATCACCCGTTCGACGTGGTGGTCGTCGATGAATCGCAGGTCACTGAGGTGCAACACACCCTCGCGTTCGACGAACACCCGGTGCGGGCCGTTGACCAGAATTTCGGTCACCGTCGAATCACGCAGCAACACCTCCAGGGGGCCGAAACCGGTGAGCTCGTCGACAATTTCTTCGGCCAGTCGCTCCATCTCATAACGGGAAATCGCCAGGTGCAGACGAGCGATGTACTCGGCGACTTTGTCGATGACGAACTGCGACAGCATTTGCCGCGAACCTTCCAGCAGGTTTTTTCCGGACTCTTCGATGGCGTCGATGATGTAGCGGTGCAGCACCAGTTTCAGGCCTTCGTGGTCGGTATTGCCGGCCGGCCCGTGGGAGGGGGCGCCGAAAAGTTTTTCCCCGCTCATGGCGCGCCCCTCAATCGGTCGAACCAGCCAGCCTTGGGTTTGTCCAGGTCTTCGGAGCGTTTGGCCAGTCGTTCGCCGAGGGCGCGCAGGCTTTGGGTCAGGTTTTCGCGCGGGGCCAGCTCGAACAGGCTCACCCCCTGATTCTTGGCGTTGAGCCGTACTTCCGGGCTGTAGGCAAGGACCGCGATAACCTCCATGCCAAAGCTTTTGCTCAAGGTATCGGAGTCTGGCGCGACGTTGCGCAGATAGCGGTCCACCAGCAACCTGGCGTGGTCGAGCTTGAGGCCTTTTTCGCGCCAGCGGCCGAGCACCTCAAGGTTGCGTCGGCAGTCGAGCACATTCTGATCGGTGTACCACAGCAACTTGTCGCAATGGCTGACGAAGGTACGCAACGCCTCGCTGTCCGACTGGCCAGTGAGGTTCACCACGATGTGCTGGAAATGCTGACGCAAGGCGCTGAGCAGCATGTACAGCTCGGCGGCACTGGTCTGTTCCAGCGGTTCGTCGTTGCTGGCGTAGGCGAGAATCCGCAGCCCGGCGTCACACGTGGTGAAGGCACTGTCGATCAGTGTCGCGTCCAGACGCCGCAGATGGCGCAACGCATCGCCAAAATGAAACGAGCTCTCCAGCCCCAGCAACGCAAGGCTGTCGCCACGCGGCAGGCCCAGGTCCAGCAACAGTGTCTGCTGGCCGCTCTTTTGCACCACGTGCGCCAGGTGGTTGGCGAGCAATGCGCCGTCGGCATTGCTCTGCGCACCGTAAAGCACGGTCAGGCCACCCTGTTGACTCTGTTGCATATTCGGCGTCACGGTCGGCAGGCGTTTGCTCAGGCGTCGCACCAGCCCGGCAACTTCACTGGAACGTGAACCGTAAGAAACGAAATCCCGCGCACCGGCGCGCATGGCATTGAGCACGAGTTGGTTGTCCATGCCGTCGCCCAAGGCAACGATTGCCAGCATCGGTTTGGCTTCCAGGGCACCCTCGATCAACGCGCTCTGGGCCACCACATGCTCCCGGTCCAGACCCACGAACACCAGGCTGGCGAAGGTCACGTCCACCAGCGTCAAGAGTTCATCGAGGTTGCCGCCACCGGCGCTGATCACCCGGCCCAAAGGGGCAAGCGCACCTTGCAGCCACTCGAAGTCGGTGCTGTTGCGCGTGATCGCGAGGAACGTCTGGCTCAGGTTCTGGGGTTGGCTCATAGCGATAATCCGCCGCGTTTATCGAAGTGGCCGTTGTCGAGGAAGTACCGCGTGAAGCGTCTGCGCATGGAGAAGCGTCCTCGCTGGATTCAGTGCGTTTGTTGGGTGACTTCATTGCCGCGGATGACTTCCACGCTCGACTTGCGCGGTGCTGCGCCGCCAGTGGCGGGTTTGGGTGTGCCGACCAGGGCCAGTTGACTGAACTGCACCAGTTCGCGATTGACACTGGCCAGGCTCGCCTTTGAATCGCGGTTGCCGGCCCAGTATTGGTTCAGGCGTTTTTCTTCGGCGCTGCGCACGGCCAGGCGCAAAACCCCGACCTGAGCCGCGAGCATCAGGCGACTCAAGAGGGGTTCGGGGACCGCAAGCAAAACGGTGCGAGCGTTGGCGCGCAGTTGGTCTTGCTTGAGTCGCTCCTCGTGACTGCGCGCCGGGTGGGCAGGCAGGCCATCGTTCATCAGCCCCAACTGGTCACCGACACCAAGCACCCGCAATGCCGGAATCACCACTTGGGCCGATTGCTGGAGGTTGTTGGTGTCCATGCGTAGAAACAGCAAGACGTCGACATAGTCGCCGGGGCTCAGCTGACCACCGACATTGACCACGTCATCCGCCGCCACGGCGAGGGCACGCTCATCGGGGCGGATCATTCGCGCCAGCGCACCGCCGGCTTCGAAACTTTCATCATTGAGCCAGCTGCCGGCAGTCAGCGTGCGCCAGGGCGTACGGCCAATGGCTTGATCGAGACGGGACAGGCTGCCGGCCGGGGCGGTACGGAGTTTCTCCAGCGTCACGTCGGCGGCGCTGATTTGCTCGAACGGTGCGATGTCACGCAGCAGAACAACCACTGGCTGGCGAGTCGGGTCGTCTGCCGGTGCCAGTATTGGGGCCGATGATGTGCCGGATTGCGCGACGGATTCGGGTGCCGGTTGGCGACTCAACGCCAGCCCCCAGTAACCGGCAATGATGG
Organism: Pseudomonas sp. GW822-FHT02E03; assembly: GCF_058802325.1. Taxonomy (NCBI): domain Bacteria; kingdom Pseudomonadati; phylum Pseudomonadota; class Gammaproteobacteria; order Pseudomonadales; family Pseudomonadaceae; genus Pseudomonas; species Pseudomonas sp. GW822-FHT02E03. The sequence continues at coordinate 13,360 of NZ_JBXAOA010000058.1, forward strand.
CGCCTACCAGAAACAGCCCGGCCAGGCCCATGGTGACGCGACTGTTCATGACGGCTCTCCCTTTCCTGCTGCGTAACGCCCCCCAAGAGTTCTAACGAGATGACTTCGCAATCAGGCAGCTACGAACATGGAACTATTTCGCTATTTGACGGTAGCGCAGGTAGAGCAAAAAGCCATTACAGGTCGGTAAATATCTGACAAAAGTAACGGACTGAAGCCAAAAGCACTGTTTTATGACGCCAGTGAACCGGTTACTACTTAAGTATTAATAGGTTCTTACAGTTGTTGGTCTGGGGTTTGCCGACAATGCTGATGCTGGCATAGGGGAATCATGTTGCGGCCGTGCAACACCCTCCTGTCATAGGAGACACGTCATGCCCTTTACTAAAGTGATTCAGAAGATCAAATCCGAATTCGTTTTTTACAGAGGTCTGGCCAAAGACACTGAAGGTGCTTCGGGTATCGAGTACGCGATTATTGCGGGTATGGTGGCCGTTGCGCTGGCAGCATTTGCGACACCCATCGCGACGAGTGTCACCGCCATGTTCACCACCATTTCAGCCGCGCTTTGATTTTAAGGCTGGCAATAGGTAGTCATTTGCCAATCCCGCAAAGGGCTTCTAACGTCAAGGCTTAGTCCATTGCAGGTGTTACCCATGAACGCTCCAGCGCTCCTTCGCCAACAGCTGCTTCTGGTCGACGATGAGGAGGATATGTTGCTGGAACTGGCGGAGTTGCTCGAGGGCGAGGGCTTTACTTGTTTTACGGCAACGTCGGTCAAACTCGCCCTTCATCATTTGACTTGTCACCCTGATATTGCGCTGGTGATTACCGATTTGCGGATGCCGGAGGAGAGTGGCATGTCGTTGATCAAGCGGTTGCGTGAGCATACGGCTCGTCAGCATTTACCGGTGATCGTGACGTCGGGGCATGCGGATATGGATGATGTGAGTGATATGTTGCGGTTGCAGGTGCTGGATTTGTTTCGCAAGCCGATTTATCACGTGCGGTTGTTGGAGACGTTGAATAATTTGTTTCCTGGGGTGGTCAGTTCCTGAGTCGGCCCCCTCGCCAATCCCCAGATGAAGAGCGGTATGAGGATTTTTGATCGTTCCCACGCTCTGCGTGGGAACGCCTCTACGGACGCTCTGCGTTCGGCTCTTGGGACGCGGAGCGTCCCGGGCTGCATTCCCACGCAGAGCGTGGGAACGATCAGACAGTGGAGCCGCGTATGTACCGGATAATCAGGCAACAGGCCGCCACTGCCCCACCATATGCTCAATCTCCCCCGTACCCATTAACTGAAAATCCCCGCTGGCCCCTGCCGCACTGGACATCAGCGTCACTTCACTGGGAAGGCGCACCGGTTTCCTGAACTGCACCGCAATCTCGACGTTGGCCGTCGGCAAATGATCGCTCAGGGCTGCCAGCGTACGTGCCTTGTTCCACAGGCCATGGGCGATGGCGCTAGGGAAACCGAAGAGCTTCGCGCTGATCGCACTCAGGTGGATCGGGTTGTAGTCGCCGGACACCTTGGCGTATCGGCGGCCAATGTCTGCAGGCGCTTTCCAGTGGGCCACTTCGGTCAGCAACAATGTCGATGCAAACGCTTCCTCCACAGGCTCGCCTTCCAGTTTGACGCCGCGACAGAGCATCTGGCTTTCCGCCTCCCACAGCACACCCAACTGATCGTCGAGCGTCGTCACCAAATCGAACGTCGCCCCCTTGGCATGAGGTTGCAGGTTCTGCACGTTCACGCTGACCCGCACCCGGTGCACACCGCCCATGGGGCGCAATACGCGGATGCGATTGCTCAAGTGAATCAGCCCCAACAGCGGGAACGGAAACGCTTTGGCGGTAAGCAATTGCATCTGCAAGGCAAACGCCAGGATGTGTGGATACGTCGGTGGTAGCAGCCCGTTGTCGGCGAAACCACAGACTTTTCGATAAGCCTCCAGGCGTTTCGGATCGACATTGACCCAGCAGTGATAACCCAAGTCGGGCAGCGTGGTGCCGGTGATTTTGCGGCGCGTTGCCGCCTTCACATACAGCGTTTGCAGGCCCGGTTCGCTATGGAGAGTGTGCCAGTCGGTGGTCATGGTCAGGCTCCCAAAACGCTTTGCCCGCAGACGCGCAACGCTTGCCCGGTAAACGCTCCGGTGCCCGGTTGCGCCAGCCAGGCCACGGCTTCGGCGACGTCTTGCGGCAGGCCGCCCTGGCCCAATGAACTCATGCGCCGCCCGGCTTCGCGCACGCCGAAGGGCAGGTGTGCAGTCATTTGGGTTTCGATGAACCCTGGCGCCACGGCATTGATGCTGATGCCGCGTTCACTCAGCAGCGGCGCCCAGGCCTGGGCCAGACCGATCAACCCGGCCTTGCTCGCGGCGTAGTTGGTTTGCCCGCGATTGCCGGCGATGCCGCTGATGGACGCCAGCAGGATCACTCGGCCGTTGTCGCGCAAGGTGCCGCTGTCGAGCAACGCCTTGGTCAGTACTTGCGGCGCGTTGAGGTTGACCGCCAGCACCGCGTCCCAGAATTCCGGGGTCATGTTGGCCAGGGTTTTGTCCCGGGTGATGCCTGCGTTGTGGATCACGATGTCGATGCCGTCGGGCAAGTGTTCGATCAGCTGTGTGGCGGCGTCTTCGGCGCAGATATCCAGCGTGATGCCGCGCCCGCCGAGGCGTGCGGCCAGGGCTTCGAGATCGGCTTTGGCCGGTGGCACGTCGAGCAGGATCACCTCGGCACCGTCGCGGGCCAGGGTTTCGGCGATCGAAGCGCCGATGCCGCGCGCCGCGCCCGTCACCAGAGCCTTGCGCCCTGACAAGGGGCGACTCCAGTCCATCACCTGCGCGTCACACGCCTTCAAGCGAATGACTTGTCCGGAAATGAACGCGCTTTTGGGCGAGAGGAAAAACCGCAATGGGCCTTCCAGTTGATCTTCGGCACCTTCGCCGACATAGATCAGCTGCAACGTGCCGCCGCTGCGCAGTTCCTTGGCCAGCGAACGGCTGAAACCTTCCAGGGCGCGTTGGGCACTGGCGGCGAACGGGTCGCTCAAGGTCTCCGGCGCCCGGCCAAGAATTACCAGGTGCGCATGATGATCGAGGTTTTTCATCAGCGGCTGGAAGAACTCGCGCAACTGTTTCAGCTGATCGACCTGCACCAGATCACTGGCGTCGTACACCACGGCTTTGAGTTTCTGGCCGTGGCCGGGAATCCACGCGCTGGCCAGGGTCGGATCGGTGCCGTAGCTGTAAATCGTGTCGGTCAGGCGGTTGGCGAGGGTGCTGACTTTTTCCGCCAACGGGCCACCGCCAATCAACAGCGCCCCCTCGATAGGCCGCAACCGGCCTGCTTGCCAGCGTTCCAGTCGTACCGGTGACGGCAGACCCAGGGCACCGACCACACGATGGCCGATGGACGAATTGGCGAAGTCGATATAGCGATCAGACATGGATCACGCTCCAGCAGCTGGGGTTAAAAGTGTGGACCAGGAATGGCAATTAGTCGTTCGATCCACGAGATACGGCCTACGCTTGAACATTGCAGGTTGGTTTGGGATTGGGTTTAGCAGGACTTTCAGGAAATGCAGCCCCCTGTGGGAGCGGGCTTGCTCGCGAAAGCGGTGTGTCAGTCAACGGAGATGTTGAATGGGCCGGCCCCTTCGCGAGCAAGCCCGCTCCCACAGGGTTTGGTGTTCATAGTTGATTAAAAGGAGCTTTTTCATGACTCAGCTGCGCCGCGTCGCGATTATCGGTGGTAACCGTATTCCCTTTGCCCGGTCCAACGGGCCGTACGCCACTGCCAGTAACCAGGCGATGTTCACCGCAGCGCTGGAAGGCCTGATCGAGCGCTATAACCTGCACGGTGTGCGCATGGGTGAAGTGGCGGCTGGAGCGCTGCTCAAGTATTTGCGTGATTACGGCCTGACCCGCGAATGCGTGCTTGGCTCGCGGTTGTCGCCGATGACGCCGGCCTATGACATCCAGCAAGCCTGCGGCACGGGGCTGGAGGCGACGTTGTTGGTGGCGAACAAAATCGCCCTGGGTCAGATCGAATGTGGCATTGCCGGCGGCGTCGACACTGCCTCGGACGTACCGATCGGGGTCAACGAAAGCCTGCGCAAGATCCTCCTGCAAGCCAACCGCGCCCGAAGCACCGCCGACAAACTGAAAACCTTCCTGCAACTGCGCCCCCGCCACTTGATGCCCGACTTTCCAAGCATCGGCGAGCCGCGCACCGGCCGGTCGATGGGCGAACACTGTGAAATGATGGCCCAAACCTGGAGCATCCCGCGTGACGAGCAGGATCAGCTGACCCAGCAAAGCCATCAGAAGCTGGCCGCGTCCTACGCCGAAGGTTGGCACAACGATTTGATGACGCCGTTCCTCGGCCTGACCCGGGACAACAACCTGCGCCCGGACCTGACCCTGGAAAAACTGGCCTCATTGAAACCGGCCTTCGAGAAAAGCGCCAAGGGCACCCTGACCGCGGGCAACTCCACGCCACTCACCGATGGCGCGTCGGTGGTGCTGCTGGGCAGTGAAGAATGGGCGAAAGAGCGCGGCTTGCCGATCCTCGCCTATTGGCGTGACGGCGAAGCGGCGGCGGTGGATTTCGTCAATGGCGCCGAAGGCCTGCTGATGGCGCCGGCTTATGCCGTGCCGCGGTTACTGGCGCGCAATGGCCTGACCTTGCAGGACTTCGATTACTACGAAATCCACGAAGCGTTCGCCGCGCAAGTGCTGTGTACGTTGAAGGCCTGGGAAGATCCGGCGTTCTGCAAAACCCGCCTTGGGCTCGACGCACCGTTGGGCTCCATCGACCGCAGCCGGCTCAACGTCAAGGGCAGCTCACTGGCCGCCGGGCATCCGTTTGCCGCCACCGGTGCGCGCATCGTCGCCAACCTGGCGAAGCTGCTGGACGCGGCCGGCAAGGGCCGAGGGTTGATCTCGATCTGCGCCGCGGGCGGTCAGGGCGTGACGGCAATTATCGAGCGCTGATTGCTGATTGCTGATTATTGGGGGTTGAGCACTGCCGCGCGTTGCTGCGCGGCCAGTTCCCGGTTGCGGTTGGCGTAACCCTCGGCCATCACCGAGCAGACGATCAGCTGCAACGGGTGATAGATCATGATCGGCAGCAGGATCAAGCCAAGGCCGGGGTTGGCACCGAAGATCAGCGCCGCCATCGGTGCGCCGGCCGCCAGGGATTTCTTGCTGGCGCAGAACACCGCGGCAATCTCATCGGCGGGGCTGAACTTCAGCGCGCGAGCGGTGCGGGTGGTCATCCACAGGATGATTGCCAGCAACATCGCACTGCCCAACAGCGCAGTCAGAATCACGCTGTTGCCCTGTTGCTGCCACATCCCCGACACCATCGAGTTGCAGAACGCCGCGTACACCAGCAGCAGGATCACCAGTTTGTCGGTGATGTTGGTGTAGCGCTTGTGCCGAGCGAAAAACTTGCCCAGTAACGGCCGCAGCAATTGCCCGAGCACCAGCGGCAATAGCAGCATGGCGCATAAATCGAGCAGGGTTGAGCCCAGATCAATGCCACCCGCGCCGCTGCCGACCACGAAACTCACCAGTAACGGTGTCAGAAAAATCCCCAGTACGCTGGACAAGCTCGCATTGAGAATTGCTGCTGGTACGTTGCCGCCCGCGCTACCGGTCAGGGCCACGGACGAGGAAATGGTCGAAGGCAGGGCGCAGAGGTAGAGGAAGCCGAGCATCAGCAGCGATGGAAGGTGCGAGCCCAGCAATTTGTCGCTCAGCAGCCAGATCAACGGAAACACCGCAAAGGTGAAGGCTTGAACCATCACGTGCAGCTTCCAGTTTTTCAGCCCGTGGCTGATTTGCTCACTGGAGAGGTTGACCCCATGGAGGAAGAACACCAGAAACACGCCGACGTTGATCACGTACTCCGCGTGCATCCCGCCGCCAATAGCACCGAAAGTCGGGAAGACATACGCCAGCAGCGTGGCGATCAGCATGCCGCACAAGAACCAGTCGGTGACCACGCGTTTGAGGTGTTTGAAGGCATGCATACCGGCACCGAATACGTTTGTAAGAATTGATGACTTAGCCTAACGTCGGCTCCATCAGCCGTCTTGCGACATAAGGCCAATCAATGCCGACTAACGGACAACTTTCCCTCGAACGCACCATCCCGGCACTGACGGCGTTGCCGCGTCCGGTGTATGCACGAGCGGAAAGTCTGAACGCCGGTTCGTGGACGTCGCCTCATCGTCACGATTGGGTGCAGTTTTCCTACGCCATCAGCGGCGTTCTTGGTGTGCATACCGCCGAAGGCAGTTTCTTTGCGCCGCCACAGTGGGGGATCTGGATTCCGGCGGATCTCGAGCATCAGGTCGTGACGTCGATGCGTGCCGAGATGCGCAGCCTGTACGTGCGCCGCGAGGACTGCCAATGGGCGGAGGGGCGTTGCCGGGTGCTGGAAGTCACACCATTGGCGCGGGAGCTGATCAAGCGTTTTTGTTTGTTACCGGTGGAATATCCACAGGGCGACAGCCAGGAAGCGCGATTGGTGGGCGTGCTGCTGGATCAGTTGGCGAGTCTGCCTGAGGTGGGGTTTTCCCTGCCGCTGCCCCGGCATGAACGTTTGCTGGGTTTATGCAACGAGCTGATCGACAGCCCTGAGCGCAATGCGACCTTACAAGAATGGGCCGAGCGTTTGGGCACGTCGGAGAAAACCTTGATGCGCTTGTTCCAGCGTGAAACCGGGTTGAGCTTCCGCGGTTGGCGCCAGCGCATACGGCTGCTGTCGTCGCTGAGTTTGCTGGAGGAGGGGAACAGCGTGACCAATGCCGCGCTGTCTTGCGGGTATGACTCGACGTCGGCGTTTATTGCGGCGTTCAAGGGGTTGTTCGGGTTTACCCCGGGGGAGCTGTTCAGGCAGTAACACCACCGGACCAATGTGGGAGCGGGCTTGCTCGCGAAGAGGCCATCAGATTCAACATCTCTGTTGGCTGATAGTCCGCTTTCGCGAGCAAGCCCGCTCCCACACTGGATCTGCGGTGTTCTTGGATATCAGGTCCTGAACCGTCGAACCAACCCATCCAGCTCATTCGACAACCCAGCCAGGCTCTGCGAGTCCAGTCGCGCCGAGTTCGCAAGTTCCGCCACCAACTGCGCATCGCCATGAATCTGGCTGATGTGGCGATTGATGTCTTCCGCCACTTGATGCTGTTGCTCCGCCGCCGTGGCGATTTGAGTGTTCATGTCGCGAATCACATCCACCGATTCACGAATTTGCCCGAAGCTGCTGCGCGCTTCGCCGATGCGGGTCACCGATTGCTGCGACACTTCCAGGCTCGCATGCATCTGCTGCGTCACCTGGCTGGTGCGCTTGGCCAGGTTGCCCAGCAGCCCGTCGATTTCCGCCGTGGAATCGGCCGTCCGTTTGGCCAGGGCGCGAACTTCATCCGCCACTACCGCAAAACCACGACCCTGTTCACCGGCCCGGGCCGCTTCGATGGCGGCGTTCAGGGCCAGCAGGTTGGTCTGTTCAGCGATGGAACGAATGGTCCCGAGGATCGACTGAATGTCGTTGCTATCGCGCTCAAGCTGTTGCATCGATTGCGCCGACTGTTCGATTTCCTGGCTCAAGCGATCAACACTGCTCACTGCGGCATCGATCTGCTGCTGACCTTCGCGCGCCTGGCGCTGGCCGCTGTCGGCCGACTCGGCGGCCTGGCTGCAGGAGCGTGCGACTTCGTTGGCGGTGGCGACCATTTCGTGGAACGCCGTGGACACCATGTCCACCGCTTCACGCTGGCGCCCGGCGGCTTCGGCCATGTCGCTGGACACCTGCGTCGAGCTCTGGGAGGTGGCGAGGATCTTGGTCGCGGCGCCGCCGATGCTCTGAATCAAATTGCGAATCGCCGTCAGAAACTGGTTGAACCAGTTGGCCAATTGAGCCGTTTCGTCGCTGCCACGGATTTGCAGGTTCTTGGTCAGGTCGCCTTCACCTTGGGCGATGCCTTCCAGACCACTGGCCACGCTGCGGATCGGCCGCACGATCAGGCTGGCGAAACTGGCGCCGACGATGGCGAAGAACACCGCCAGTACCGCCGCGATGATCGCGATCAGCCAGGTCAGTTGAGTGGCCGAGCTCATCACGTCGGTTTGCTTGATCAGGCCGATAAAGGTCCAGCCCAGTTGTTCCGACGGCCAGACGTTGGCCATGTAACGCTCGCCATTGAGCTCGACTTCTACCAGGCCTTTGCCGGCCTTGGCCAGTTGCGCGTAACCGTCGCCGAGACTGGTCAGGGCTTTGAAGTTGTTTGCTGGTTGCTTCGGATCGACCAGTACTGTGCCAGTGTTTTCCACCAGCATCAGGTAGCCGGTTTCGCCGAGTTTGATCTGTTTGACGATTTCGGTGAGCTGTTTGAGCGTCACATCAATGCTGACCACGCCGCCGTTGGTGCCCAGTTTGTTGTCGATGGTGCGCACGGTGCTGACGTAAGTCGCGTCATCCTGAGCCCAGTAATAGGCCTCGGTGCGAAACGGTTTGCCGGGTTTGGCCTGCGCGGCTTTGTACCACGGGCGCTGGCGCGGATCGTAATTGCTCAGCTTCGCATCGTCCGGCCAGGACACGTAACCGCCCGCCGCCGTACCGAGGATGGCGTAGGCGTAGGCCGGGTGGCTGTTGCCCAGGTCCTGAAGGAGGGCGAAAACCTTTTTGTCCGACTCGCCTTGGGGAATACTCTCGGCGTTGGCGCTCATGTAGGTCTTGAGGCTGTCGTCGGAGTTCTTGATCAGCGGTTGGGTGGCCAGGTAATCGACGTTCTGGCTGATGCCGTCAAAGAACAGTTGCATGGCATTGCTGACCTGACGAATCTCGCGGCCGCTGCCATCGACAAAATTATCCTTGGCATCGCTGCGCAAGTTCAGCACCACGAGGGTGGCGACCAGCACCACGGGCAAGCAGGCGATGATTGCAAACGCCCAGGTCAACTTCTGTTTAATGTTCATCCGCGCTCCAGTTTTTTCTTGTAGGCCCACGCAGTGCAGATGACTCGCGGATTATTGGCAGCCGAAAACGTTAGATACCCCGATCCTTGAGTGCGCCCTCGTTATCATTGTCGGGGCGATTGTCGGACAATTCCTTTTCTCTCTAATGACTTCGGCTGAGGAACGTGGAAATTGAGGCCTGTTGAGAAAAATCCGGCGAAGGGTAGGGATCTACGTGTCAGATTCTGTCGCAAATGCCCTTGTAGCCCTTCGTCAACAAGTGGCGCAGGCTCAGCTATGATCTTGAGCGGTCGATGAGTTGTGTCTGATTAATCCGGCACATTGTGTGCTTCTTGATGTTCATGGGAACGTTCATAGGTCGGCAACCCCTCCCGCGAATGAGTGGATTGCCGTATAACGAATGACTTTCGCGTGTTTGGTAATAAAGGACCCACAATAAAAGCTGATGAAGACTCCAAAACGCATTGAACCCCTGATCGAGGACGGTCTGGTCGACGAGGTGCTGCGCCCACTCATGAGTGGTAAAGAAGCAGCTGTTTATGTGGTGCGCTGCGGCAACGAGCTGCGTTGTGCCAAGGTCTACAAGGAGGCGAATAAACGCAGTTTTCGTCAGGCGGCCGAGTATCAGGAAGGCCGTAAGGTGCGCAACAGCCGACAGGCTCGAGCGATGGCCAAGGGCTCCAAGTTCGGCAAGAAAGAAACCGAAGACGCCTGGCAGAATGCCGAAGTGGCGGCGTTGTTCCGCCTGGCCGGTGCCGGTGTGCGAGTCCCCAAGCCGTATGACTTCCTCGAAGGCGTGCTGCTGATGGAGCTGGTGGCCGACGAGTACGGCGATGCCGCGCCGCGTCTGAACGACGTGGTGCTGGAGCCGGACCAGGCACGCGAATATCACGCGTTTCTGATTTCGCAGATCGTGCTGATGCTGTGTACCGGTCTGGTGCACGGTGACCTGTCCGAGTTCAACGTGCTGCTGACGCCAGCCGGCCCGGTCATCATCGACTTGCCTCAAGCGGTGGATGCGGCGGGCAACAACCACGCGTTCAACATGCTGGAACGGGACGTGGGCAACATGGCGTCCTACTTCGGTCGCTTTGCACCGGAGTTGAAACGCACCAAGTACGCCAAGGAAATGTGGGCGTTGTATGAAGCCGGCACCTTGCACCCGGCCAGTGTGTTGACCGGCGAGTTCGACGAGCCGGAAGAGCTGGCGGACGTCGGCGGGATCATGCGCGAGATCGAGGCGGCCCGTCTCGATGAAGAGCGCAAGCAAGCGATCCGCGCAGCGGACGACGCGCCACCGAGCAAAGCCGAAGAACCGCCTCCGCCCTGGATGCAGTGATCGGTTGACCTAAAACCCGGCTTCGGCCGGGTTTTTTGTACAGTGGATCATCGAATACCAAAACTTGGCGAGGATCCAATGTGGGAGCGGGCTTGCTCGCGAAGCAGGCGACTCGGTATTACTGATTCGACACTCAACCGCGCTAACCGC
>NZ_JBXAOA010000059.1:0-22459 GCF_058802325.1 Pseudomonas sp. GW822-FHT02E03
CCCCCCCCCCCCCCCCCCCCCCCCCCCCCCCCCCCCCCCCCCCCCCCCCCCCCCCCCCCCCCCCCCCCCCCCCCACAGGTTCCGCGCCGCCACCGCCATGACCATTCAACCCATCCATCCCAGCGTAGCCACGGCCAACACACCATAGCGGGCGCCCTTGGCGAGTGTCACGATCACCAGGAAACGCCCCAGCGGTTCGCGCATGACGCCAGCCACCAGCGTCAATGGATCGCCGATGATGGGCACCCAACTGAGTAGCAACGACCAATGGCCATAACGCTGGTAGTGCTTTTGGGCTTGCTCGAGATGGCGAGGGCTGACCGGAAACCAGCGCCGCTCGCGAAACCGCTCGATGCCGCGCCCCAGCCACCAGTTCAGCAGCGAGCCCAGCACATTGCCCAGCGTTGCGACTGCCAACAACGACCAGAGCCAATCCTGATTGCTGAGCAACAACCCCACCAGCACTGCTTCGGATTGCAGTGGCAGCAGCGTCGCGGCACCGAACGCCGCGAGAAACAGCCCGATGTAGGCACCGAACATCAATGGGCGGGGTAGTCCGCCACCACCACGTCAGTGCCGTCCTTTTTCAAACCGATCACTTGATAGGCATCGCTCATGCCGTCCATTTCCATGCCGGGTGAGCCCATGGGCATGCCGGGTGCGGCAACCCCCAACAAATCGTCACGCTTGCTCAAGGCCAGTACTTGATCTGCCGGCACGTGGCCTTCGACGAATTTGCCGTTGATAAGGCCGGTGTGACACGACGCGAGGCGAGGTGGCACACCGTGTTGTTGCTTGAATTGGCTCATGTCGGCTTCAACATAGTCTGCGACCTTGAAACCGTTGGCTTCCAGATGGCTGATCCATTTCTTGCAGCAACCGCAGTTGGCATCGCGATGAACTTCGATGGGAATCAGCTCAGCAGCCTGGGCCAGGGAAGAGATGAAAAGGGCGCTCAGGGCGGCCAGACGCAGGTGGGTTCGCATGGGGATCTCGTCTCGGGTTGTGGCCAAAAAGATGCATTTTGACCCGTTTACCCAACAAAGAGACAGTGGATTGTTTCGAAGTAATACAGCGTTGGGTAAACCCCCTCGCCACAGGGGGGGCATGCCAACCTGTTGCGATCAACGAACCTTGAGCGCCAGCAAGTTGGTTTGCCCGGCACGCACAAATAACTAACCAAGGTGTACATGAGCTTGATTAGTGATATTCGCCAATATCGAAAGATCATGTAGACCAATGAAACAAGACGCTTTCTGGTATGTACCGTAAATGTATGAGAATTGTAAAAAATCGAAATATTTGTTGGTGACGTTAGAGCACACATCGATACTCGCCCGCACCTATCTCGGTTAAACAAGGAACTTTTATGGTCGCCTCACAAGGACGTCTGTGTGCTTTGGATGATCGGCATCCCGTCACGCAGTCGGGAGCCCGGTCATGACAATCGGCTATACAGGCGCATGGACGAGCAAGGCAGGTTTACTGGTCAAGGATACCGGCAGCGGCAAGCCTGTTACCCACAGCGCCAGGGTCAAGCAGATGCTGGCATTGGTGGGAAGCAATCCCAATGCGCTGAATACGGCGAAAATGGATGAACAGAAACTGCACAGGAACATCAAGGGCTTCGATCCGGAAAATGTATCCGCCAAGCAACTGGGCAATCTCAGTGCCTTCTTGAGAGGCAAAGGCCTGATTTCCGATATTACTTCGATGACCTTGCTTAATGCCGGTGACAAGTTTGATCGTTTTGGCGTACAGAAAGACCCGGATGCAAAGTTCAATGCGCTGGAGTATTTCGCCACGCAACTGGACGCCATTCAGAACAACAGTATCAAGGGTGACAAGTACGCCGTTGGCCTGATCCCTGAATACAAGACGGCGATCTACGTACTGCAGAACTTGCAAGCTTACGGCAAGGGCAACGGTACGACGGTTCCTAATGACAAGGGCGTTAACGCCAAGGCGTGATGTTTGGCAGCGCTGGCCCGCTCGAACCATCGAACGGGCCGGGCACCTGTTATCGGTCAAGCAACTTCATGACCTCTTCCGGATAACGCAGCCCTGCCGTGGCATTGGCCGGGAATATCGCTTCCAGGGCCTGCAACTCTTCGCGGCTCAGCTTCACGTCCAGCGCGGCCACATTTTCTTCCAGGTATTTACGCTGTTTGGTGCCTGGAATCGGGATCAGGTAATCCCCTTGGGCCAAGACCCACGCCAACGCCAGTTGTCCCGCCGTCACACCTTTGTCTGTGGCCAGGGTCTGAACCTGCTGCACCAGCAACAGGTTTTTAGCGAAGTTTTCCCCTTGAAAGCGTGGACTGAAGCGACGGTAGTCATCGGCCGCGAAATCATCCGGACTTCTTAGAGCACCGGTCAAAAAGCCCCGGCCCAACGGACTGTAAGGCACAAAAGCAACACCCAGACGCTGGCAAGCTGCCAGGCAGCCGTTCTCCTCTTGGTCGCGGCTCCATAGCGAATATTCACTTTGCAGTGCGCTGATCGGATGAATCTTGTTCGCTCGCTCCAGCGTGGTGACCGATGCTTCACTCAATCCCAGGTAACGCACCTTGCCAGCCTTCACCAGTTCTGCCATGGCGCCGACGGTTTCCTCGATGGCCACCTGCGGATCGATGCGGTGCTGGTAATACAAATCCAGGGTCTCCACACCCAGACGTTTGAGGGTGCCGTCGATAGATTTGTGTATGTATTCCGGTCGACCGTTGACGCCCCGTGCACCGGGGGAGGATGGGTCACGGACAATGCCGAATTTGCTGGCGAGAAACACCTGGTCACGCTTGCCGGCAATGGCCTTGCCAATCAGTTCTTCATTGGTATGTGGGCCGTACATGTCTGCCGTGTCGAGCAGGTTGATTCCCAGTTCCAGCGCGCGGTGCAAAGTGGCCGTGGCTTCGCGGGTGTCCACGCCGGTGGTGTAGAAATCGGTCATGCCCATGCAGCCCAGACCTATCGCACTCACCTGCGGACCGTTTTTGCCCAGTTGACGTGTTTGCATGAAATCAGCTCCCTGTGAATTGAAATCCTATTGTTAACCTCGACAGAAACAAGATAAACCGGCTAAAACTGCTATCACTATTTGTAATTTCTAAATAATCAGCCGGTAAGCCAAAGCAATGGACCGTTTCAACGCCATGCGCGTATTCACCCGAATCGTCGAACTGGGCGGCTTCGCCAAAGCGGCAGACAGCCTGCAATTGCCCCGGGCTTCGGTGACCATTCTGATCAAGCAACTTGAGGCTCATCTGGGCGTGCAACTGCTGCAACGCACCACCCGGCAGATCAGCCTGACGCTCGATGGCGCCGCCTATTACCCGCGTTGCGTGCGGCTGCTGGCGGATCTGGAGGAGACCGAAGCGGTGTTTTCCGCCGCTCGCCAAAACCCCAAAGGTCTGCTGCGAGTGGATATGCCTGCGGGAGTGGGACGTTTGATCGTGATTCCGGCATTGCCGCAATTCACTGACCGGTATCCCTTGATCGAACTGGAAATCGGGTTGAATGACCGGCCTGTGGATCTGATCCGCGAAGGAGTCGATTGCGTTTTGCGGGGTGGCTCGGCCCTGGACGATTCTCTGGTGGCAAGGCCGCTGGTCATGATGGACCAGGTCACCTGCGCGAGCCCGCAATACTTGCAGCGTCACGGGACGCCTCAGTGTCTGGCCGATCTCGATGGCCACCAGATGGTGGAGTATTTCTCCAGCAGCACGAGCAAGCGTTACGGACTGGAGTTTGTGGTGGATGGTCAGGTGCAGCCGATCGATCTGCCCAAACAGGTTTCGGTCAACAGCGCCGATGGATATCTCGCCGCTTGCGAAGCGGGCTATGGTCTGGTCCAGACCCCGTATTATCACGTCGCACGACAACTGGACGAAGGCCGTTTGTGTGAAGTGCTAAAGGCAGTGCCGCCACCGGCGTTTCCGTTGACGGCGCTCTATCCACCGCACCGCCAGTTGTCTCGACGGGTGAGGGTGTTTGTCGATTGGCTGGTGGAGCTTTGCGCGCAGCCAAGCGGTGACTTTTATAGAAAACACTCAAGCGGCTGAGCGGGAACCGATACGGGCGTCGACGTACCGGTGGGTTCTCGTGGCATTTGCGTTTTGCTGTAAGTCGTCATGCAATCGTTGCATGTGCGCGCAGTGCAGGTTGAGGGATCGAGACTGGACGCCTCGATGAAACAGGGCGAACCAGCCATTATCATCTGGCGTGGGCATCAAGCCGGTGAAGGCGAAGCCCAAAGCCGAAAAACTCAGCATGTCCCGGGCAAAGTGCCGGGACAGTTCCAGCCGTGCCGAGATCAGCCAGTGCTGGGGTAATTGGCTGATCTGCTCAAGCAAACGTCTGTTCAAACGCTGAATGACAATGTCGAACCGATGCTGATGTTGTTTGATTTGCAACGGCATCGCGGGTTGTGACGCCTTGTCCTGGCAGGCTCCGAACACCGAGCACAGGTGCTGCATGAATGCTCGGCAGCTTTCAGGCCAGGGGATGTCGGGGAGCGGGCGCGTGTGTCCTTCGATCATGTGACTGCCCATGACGATGGTTTCCGGGAGCGATTCACCGAATGGCGAAGGGACGTAATCGGGAAGCAGTCCAGTGCTGTGAAAACCGATATTCTCTGCCATGCGTTGAGTGTAGGGATGGTGGGTCACTTGCTTGATCGATACGCTCCGGATCCCCAGAGAACCCGACAACATCAATAACTCTCGGCCCAGGCGCGTCGCGATATGCTGTCCCTGGGCGACGGGATGCACCACGCTGAGGGCCAGTTCTGCGGTATTCGAAGGCGAGTCGCGGCACAGCGCGGCATGCCCGAGCACCCGCGTGTCATCCACGGTCAGCATGGATTGCCAACGGCCTTCGGCGTTGTGCTGATTGATCATGTCCGGCAGGTAAACATCCGGCTGAGCGTAAAGATCGCCGTAGACCTCTCGAAACAACCGGCTCACGGCATTTGCGTCGCAAGGACGGTAGGGGCGAAATATCAACCGGGTCATTGCGCGGGCTCCTGCGAGCAAACGTCATACACTCGCAAATCCCGCACTCGCAATTGTTTGCCCGAGCGAGGGTGAAGCTGCAGGTCTGTGGCTGCGCAGGAAAGCACTCGAAACTCCAGCAGACCCTCGCGGCTCAGGTCGTCGATGGCAGGGTAGTGGGCAAGCAACGCTTCACGCAATGCGCGGAGTACCGGCTCGACGGTTTGTGACTGAGGTTCGGGCACCCACTTCACGCTCAACAGATCCTTGGGGCCGGTCTGTTCGATCAGCAATTGCCATTGCTCGCTGTGCGCTACGCGCTGAATGATCTCGTGTATTTCTTCGGTAAACAGCGACAGCACGCCGACTCGTACCCGCTGACTGTGGGCGCTACGCCCCTTTAGGGCGAATTTACGCCTCGGGGTTGCGGTCGGTTCACGCCAACATGCACGGTCGCCCACCGGGTAACGCAGCAGCGGCATGAGCCGGCGTGTCAGATTGGTCTGCACTAGCATTCCGATACGATCGCATTCTTCAATCACTTCACCGGTGTGTTCATCGATGATTTGCAGCAAGGTTTGCTGTTCGAATACTCGATGCTCGCCCAATGCGCAGTCGCGAGTGCTGGCCCCTATGAGCCCGGCGTCTACGCTGGCGTAGCCGATAGAGGCAATACGGGCGTTGGGGAATACTTCACCGAGGATTGCCAACTGCGGGGCAAACAGGCTTTCGCCGCCATACAGCAGCGTCTCGACCCCGCACAGCACACGCCGATGCTGCGTCAGGTAGGCCGCGAATCGAAGTAACTGTGCGGGCACCCCGGCCAGAACATTGATTCGGTGTCGTGCGATCGCATCCGCCAGTACGTCCGGTTCGATGTCGCCGGTAAACGGAAACTCACAGATGGATCGTCCGACATGGGCCAGGGAATCGTGGACAAACAGAAAACTGGCGTAGAGATCCCCTGAAAAGAACAGATTGGCGACGCGGTCGCCATTGTTCAATTGAGAAGAGAGACTGTTTCCGAAGGTACTGACCAGTGTTTGCCATTCCTCGTAGGAGTAAACCGCAAGTTTTCCCTGGCTGGTCGAACCTCCGGTTTTAAACACCAACGCATCATCAACATTTCCCGTCAAGACCGGCCAATGATTCAAATCATTGCTGCCGGTCCAATAGTTGGTCACATTGGTTAACGGTAAATCTTTTAAAGTAATACCTGTGGTGGGTAAATGTTTCAGATGCGCGCTGTAGTAGTTTGAGTGTTGTCGTACAAAAGACACGAGTTGTTCGAGCGAATGAATTGATTTCACTGGATTCTCTTTTCTAATCAGGCATTTTGGTTTGAAAAAAAACACGGTCGTTGAAACGTTCTGTTTTTATATTCTTCGATCGACAATCAGTGGGACTTTTCCGCTGTGCTTGTTTCGTATGAATTCATGTTCAGCACAGGCGATTACTTCAACAACTAACAGGGCAGCGGCTATGGCATTTGCCAATGCTTCATGGGTCAGCAATTTTTCTCGTACCCAAGTGATATCGGCATCCGTTCGAACTTGCATTCGTTCGACGCCACTGGCGGTGTAGTCCAGCACAACTTGAATGGGGACTCCTACGCTGTGTTCCAGCGCCGAAGGTGAGATGAACTCCGTGCCAATCCGCACCAGTTTGCCGTGCCGCTGCAGCAGTTCGAATCGCGGCGTTTCCAGTCCACAAGGGCAGGCTCCGGGGAGCCAGCGGCCAGTGTCGCCGATGTCATATCGGTGAACCCGCTGAACTTGTCGGGCGCGGGAGGTAAATAGCAGGCGGCCGATCTCATTGGCTTGCACCGGCACATCCTGTTCGAGCTGAACGATCTCCAGATACTGGGTTTCGCACATCAAGTGAAACACGCCGTCTGCGGTCGCCCGGCAGGCATGACCCAGTGGGCCTGCATCGACGGATCCATAGAGAGCAGAACGAATCGTCGACACTCCGCAACTTTCCATCAGGCTTCGACTGGCCTCGCCCGGATGCTCGCCGCCAAGGAGCACTTTGCCAATACCGGCATAGTCGCGAAGTCGGGCCTGCTCCTTGAAAAACAGGCGATGCAGCGTACTGGGCATGCCAATCAGTACGGTGACTCGTTGCTCCACGATCAGTCGGGCGATTTCGCTGAAGTCGTCGTCCTGGGGAGCCCCCATAGGCAAATGTGCAACGCCCATCTGTTCAAGAATGCTCGAAAAACTGAAAAAACCACCGTACAGGTTCCCGCCATAGAACAGGTTCATCACCCGGTCCTGTGACGGATCGAGCCCGACAGCGAACATGCCATCAGCCGCGGCGCGCATTTGTCGTTGGAAGTCTCGGTAGCTGAAACCTGCCAGGGCCGGAGTGCCGCTGCTACCGCCGGAGCGAAAATACAGCTGTGCCGTGGGGCTGATCGGCTGGGTCGTGAAGGTGTCTTTGTCCATGATCGGGCCACGGGCCGTGTCAGGGGCAGACGGCACCGGGTCGAGCGTTGAGCGGCCAATCGAGACATCAGCGGCCAGGCTCACTGAGAGGCGGCGACTCAGACGCGACAGCGCATAAACACCATCGTGAGGCTCGCCAGCGTAGCCATCATGAATCGTCTCGCAAGGAGCAATGCGAGTGACGCCGGCGTTGACCAGTGTACGAACAAGCTCGGGTGTCCCTGCCGGGGAGGCTATCAATGCGCAGCTTTGCAGGACGTTTCGCCAAGACAACAGTGATTCGGCAAGCAAGTGCTGTGGGACTGGCTTGAGCAGTACTGTACGAAACAGCGGCGACGGCGCGAGCGTCTGATGATGTTCCCAGATGACACGCCACCCGGAGCCGGTCCACACTTGGCCGGTCTGATCGGTAAAGCACTGATCAAGCTGCGCCATGGCAGTGCGTGTGGTGATTTCCGAAGCTTCCTGATCTGTCGGCATTAGCGCCGGCCACTGTTGGGCGCGACGTTTGAAGGCTTCGGCCAGACGCTCTCCGAGCGCGTGCAGGACCGCCGGATCGTTGCTGTCCACCAACACCCATTGAGGGCTGGAGCACGCTTGTTGATCCAGCCGACAGACCTCATCTACCAAGGTATCGAGCGCGGCGGGCTCTGCCGCTTCAGGTGACAGATAGGCGAAGCTGATCTTGTGCCCCCAATCGATCCAGCGGCATCCCGCAGGAATCTGCTGACGAATCGCATTGAGCGCTGCTACACCACCCCAGGCCGATACTCCGTCTGCCGTGGCGCAAAGTTGCGCTATCCGTGAGGTGTCAACCGGCAGAACTGCTACGAATTCGGCCAGCCTGCCGCTGCTGTCGCATTGCACAAGGGCGGCCAGCAACTGTGCGGTCAACCCCTGATCGCTGGCGCTGGGGCGCAACCAATTGATATTGCCGGCCAGCAGGCTTTCGAGTATTGCGCAGAACGCCAGTAACGGCGCATTGCCTGGGGTGATATGCACCACCAATCCTAATGGATGCCAGCTTTCGAAACATGGCTGTCGATAGTCGATACGTCGCAGCGAACGCGGTTGCAGGCCCAGCTCTCGCTCAAGTTTTGTGCTCAGGTTGCTGCGCTGGCAGAAATCGATCAGCCCCTGATATTGCTCATCGTCAAGGGACAGATCCTGGCTACGAGATTGCAACTTCGTGGCAAAGCACACAGCAGACTCGATAACGGTCTCACTATCGATCGGTGAAGAAAGCAGCCGGGGCAATGGTTTCTTAAGGAGTTCGAGGGCACTTTCCGGGGTGATGTCATCACGCAACTGGCCATTGATCAGATACATATCAAGCACCTGCGATCAATTCGGAAGCAGCCATGGCACAACTGCGACTGGCGGAGGTGCCGGCACGACCATGGAGCTCGAACCAATCGGTTGGCAGACCGCATCCGCAACTGGCGCCGGGATGCAAAGTTGCCAGATCGCCCATGACCACGGCATGGGCAGGGCTCGACGAAATGTACGGCGAGACGAATTCCAGCAAGCCACGCTGGCCGTATGGCTGGACAGTGAAATCGGATGGGTTGCGCACGAAAACCTTCGAATAGATCGGTACATGAAAATGATGGTGGGCACACTGGATATAAGGCACTGCATGCTCTACGGCGCCATAGCCGTCCCGACAGCGGGGCAGGTCGATACCCAATTGCCGATTGATTCGGGCATACAACTGATGCAGGGGAATCTCCTGTGCCGCCTGGGTTTTCCAGCCGCCCCCCAGAAACACCAGTGACTGGGCAGGCAACTGCAAATCAGCCACGCCGGTGTCTTCCATGCATTGAAGGGCATGCGAAAGGAACGCCGGAAAACCGAGAATGCGAACCGGCAATCCTTCCTCGGCAAATTCCTGCAAGGCTCGAATCACACCAAAAAGATCGAACTCATGACCTTTGCCGGTGAGGCGCAAGCCGTAAGCGACACGGTTGACGGGGGCGTAGCTGCAAAGAAACTGATCGGTATAGGCAGTGCCCAGGGTGATGGCTGCCTCGGGCTCATAACTCAGGAGCAGATAGTTGCAGGGGCTGTCCGGTGTATCCCAGCCGTAATGCCGGAAAATGTGGTTCACCATGCCTTGTGCCGCGGCCATGCTGCGATGGTCGTAGCGCATGCGACTCTTTTGGCCGCTGGTGCCGGATGATGTCAGCTCCAGCGCGTCTTCGCCTGTGGGACCGAACACCAGATGACGTTTGAAGTAATTGGCGAAAATCGGCGGCAACCTTGACCAGTCATCCAGCGACTCCAGGGCGTTGGCGTCAAGATCATTAGCATTCAACCAGCGTTCGTATCCGGGAGTGTGATGACAATGAAACAGGCTGATTTCGCTCATGGCCCGGTCGAACAGACCGTCCGGCACGGAATCCAGGCAATAGGGTTGCGTTAACGCACAAAGCGCATCGGAATGGGGTAGATGGATCATCAAAAGACCTACTGGTTGGTGTCAGATCGCAAGCGGGATGTGAGAACGACGCAGAAACAGTCTCAAGGGCGCCAGGCACAATAGCCCCATGAGACAGGCCATCAGAGCGAAGGCCTCAAGGCTGTCACCGGCACCCAGGGCCGCGATAATCGAGCCACCACCACCCATGACAGCGATGGAGATCATGCCGATCGCGGCTGAGACCAGCCCTTTACTGTCATCACTGGAAAACAGCGCGAGCCGGTACAGCGCGGCGTTGCTCATGCCAAGACCGATGGCGTAAAGCGACAGGCAACTGACCAACAGGAGCGTCGAGGCACCGGTGAAAGTAATGGCGGCCAATGCGATGAGCCCACCGCAAAACGGCCAGAGCGCGTATCGAATCAGTTGGGGCAGTTCAGTGTTGGCAATCAATCGGTTGAGTATCAGATTGCCGAGAATGACTGCCGCAAATACCGGGATCTGCCACAGGCCGTACTGCAGGGTGGAAAGTCCCTGGTTCTGGATCAGCAAGAGAGGTGCCAGCCCGATCCAGGCAATCAACGGCAGGCTCATCAGTCCCAAGGCGACGGTGGCGCGCAGGAATTGCGTGTTGGTGAGCAAAGCGGCGTAGCGGCGCACCGTGCCGCCCCATTCAAAGGGGACGGCAGCCAGTCGCTGACCATCGTGACGCAAGGTGCCCACCGTTTCCGGCATGTACCAATAAAGCCCCAACCAGACCATCGCACCGCCGACCCCTAACAGTAAAAACAGCTCCCGCCAGGAGAGCCATTCCAGCATCAGGCTGCCGAGCAAGGGGCCCAGCAGCGGGGAGAGCAGCGCCACGTTACCCAGCAATGCCATGATCTTTACTGCGTCTGCTTCACAGAAGACTTCTTGCAGGGCTGGATAACTGACCGCGATGACAAATCCCAATCCCATGCCCTGAATCAGGCGCAAACCATTGAAGACAAAGATGCTCTGCACGTAAAACGCCGCAGCACAGGCTAGAGCGAATACCGCACAACCGATGAGCAGCATTCTGCGACGACCGAAATGATCGGACAGCGGACCGATAAGCCACTGCAAAAGAATGCCCCCTGCCAAATAAAGATTGAAGGCGTAGGGAACATGACTCGCACTGGCATTCAATTGATGGGTTACGGTCAACATGGCCGGCATGATCATATCGCTGGCCATGTAAGTCAGAAGTTCAAAAAGAGTGATTGCAAGGCAAAAACCAAGGAGACGAGACGAGCTTATATCTATTAACGGTTTGTGCATGATGTTCCTGTTGGTGCCGGAAGTTTGATAAGGCGGCAGAACAAGAGTATCCATGGCCCATGATGAATTTCATGTGCTTGTTTGAGGCAAAAAGTTTCAGTGTTTTTTCATTGTGTGTCAGATTTTGGACCTTTAGGGAAAATAGATCGTGAGTTCGTAATAAATTCCAAGTTTAATCAGAATTGTCCTACACGATAAATGCCTGCTATAACGCATGCATGTGTATGGGCTCGTAGGAAAAGTTTTTGGGGTGAATAAATAATTCGGTTATATAACTGCTCAGGCAAACATATTGAATGTTATCGAGGCTGATCATAGCTGGGTGGCATGCCGTAACGGCGGTCGCTATGCCAGCCAACCATTAGGGGGAGACGATGCAGCCACTCAATGTCAAGGGGGTAAGCAAAGGAATCAGCAGTGTAATTCGCCGAAACATTTCAAAATCCTCATGGTTATCGCCGCAATGAAGTCAAATTTCGTCATCGGCTGTAACATGAGACCCCGTTTGCAGCCCTCATTCCCGCAGACCGGTAGTGGCTTGGCATGCAATCGGATACAAATCGGATACTTTTTTTGGTTCAGGAACCCGCAATGACCCAGTCGCAACGTTTGAAATACTCGATACTGATTTCCCTGGTGGTACTGGGGATCATGTTCGGCCTTTCCTGGCTGCAAAATGCAGGGATCATCACAGAGCAGCTGTTCCAGTACATCGCCATTGGCGTGGCGGTGCTCGTGGTGGTGATCAATGGCGTGATGCGTCGCAAGGTCAAGCCTTGAGCGACGCCCCATGGCCGGATTACTCGCGAAACAGGACGGCGGCAGCCTGTGGATGCAGGCTGTAGCTTTTGTCCGGATTGAGGGTGATCACGCCTTCACCGCACAAGCGTTTCAACACTTCACGGACACTGAGAAAGGACAGGGGAATGTCCAGGTCCAGCAAGTGACTGTGCACGCCACGCACACCCAGGCAGCGGTCGCTTTGGGCGGCCGTCAGTAAGGCGTCGATCACTTTCAGGCGAATCAGACTGGTTCGCAGGCCAAAGCTCTTGAGCAGAAACCTGATCTGTTCGTTGCCGTGGCGTTCGGCTGGTTGATTGAAAACGCCGGAGCCCAGGGTGCTGGCCTTTGGCGCATGGCTACCGTCCGTTGGCAGTTGCGGGTTGTACATGCAAAAACTCCTTTTCAGAGCCTGATCAGGAAAAATGTGATGGGTGCTCTCAATCAATAAGACGAACGAGCCAGGCAAATAATGAAGACCCGTATGTAGAAAATTTGTCGCCAGTACGTCAGCGGCCCGTGAGCCGGGCATAGGGGCACCCTAAAAGGCTTAAATTTTTGCTGTTTGCTTCGTTTTAAGGGGAGGCGCATTGCGTGTCATACGTCTTTTCGATCAGGAGCGAGCGTGATTATTTCCAGGCAGTTAACCAGGCTGAGCCTTGCGGGTGTGTTGCTGGGGCTGAGTCTTGCGGCAAACGCGCGCAGCCAGCCAGAGCAGGCGACAGCCGAAATTCGTCGAACCAGTTTCGGCGTACCGCATATTCGTGCCGAAAACGAGCGTGGCCTCGGTTATGGCATTGGCTATGCCTATGCTCAGGACAATCTGTGCTTGCTGGCCAATGAGATTGTCACCGTCAATGGCGAGCGCTCCCGGTATTTCGGCCCGGACCAGTTTACGGTCGAAGAGCGCGGGAACCTGGCCAGCGATCTGTTCTTCAACTGGTTGAATACGCCGCAGGCAGTCGGCGCTTTCTGGCAGGCGCAAACGCCTGAAGTTCGTGAGCTCATCGACGGTTATGTGGCCGGTTACAACCGTTCGCTGACAGAGCGCCAGGCCCAGGGTTTGCCGCAGCAATGCCAGGGCGAATGGGTGCGCGCGATCACTGCGCAGGATCTGGTCAAGCTGACCCGACGTCTGCTGGTCGAAGGCGGCGTGGGTCAGTTTGCCGAAGCGTTGGCCGGCGCTACCCCGCCGAAAGCCGTTGCCCATATGGCAGGCGAACCCGTGTCGTTCCAGCTGGCGGCTTCGCGCATGCAACGTTTCGCTCTGGATCGCGGCAGTAACGCCGTGGCGGTCGGCAGCGAACGTTCGTTCAACGGACGCGGGATGCTGCTGGCCAATCCGCACTTTCCTTGGGTTGGTGGGATGCGTTTCTATCAGATGCACCTGACTATTCCCGGCAAACTGGACGTCATGGGCGCCGCGTTGCCCGGCCTGCCCATGATCAATATTGGTTTCAACCAGCACCTGGCGTGGACCCACACGGTGGATTCGTCCAAGCACTTCACGCTGTATCGTCTGCAACTCGATCCCAAGGATCCGACCCGTTACCTGCTGGATGGCAAGTCCTTGCCGATGAAAAAGCAGACGCTGGCGGTGAACGTGAAGCAAGCCGATGGCCAGACCCGGCAGATTTCCCATGTGGTCTACAGTTCGCAATTCGGCCCGATTGTGCAATGGCCCGGCAAGCTGGACTGGAACAACCAGTTCGCCTATAGCCTGCGCGATGCCAATCTGGATAACGACCGGGTCTTGCAACAGTGGTATGCGATGAACCGTGCCGCCAGCCTCACTGAATTGCAGGCATCGGTGCACAAAATTCAGGGGATTCCATGGGTCAATACCCTGGCGGTTGACGATCAAGGGCAGACGCTTTACATGAACCTGTCGGTGGTGCCGAACGTCAATGCCGACAAGCTGGCCAAGTGCAGCGATCCTCGGGCCGGATTACAGATGATCCTGCTCGACGGTTCCAACAGCGCCTGTGCCTGGGACATCGACCCACACGCTGCGCAAAAAGGTATTTATGCGGCAGACAAGTTGCCGCAACTGTTGCGCAAAGACTTTGTGCAGCATTCCAATGATTCGGCCTGGATGGCCAACCCGGCACAACCACTCACCGGTTTCTCGCCATTGATCAGTCAGGACAATCAGCCATTGGGACTGCGTTCGCGCTTCGCACTGGAGCGTCTGGGCACCTTGAGCAAGGCCGGCCCTGTCGCTGCAGCAGATCTGCAACACATGGTGATGGACGATCAGGTGTATCAGGCGGCGCAAGTGATGCCGGACCTGCTGCAATTCTGCGCCGCGGATCTTGGCGCCGATGCGCCGACGCTTACACCGTTGTGTGCCAGCCTCAAGGCTTGGGATCGCCGGGTGAATCTGGACAGTGGACTGGGCTTTGTGCATTTTCAAAATGTCATGGAGCCGTTGCAGCAAATTCCTGGCATCTGGCGTGTCGCGTTCGATCCGAAGGATCCGCAACACACACCGCGTGGCCTGGCAATTGAACAGCCAGACGTCGCCAAAGCGATTCGGGCGGCGATGCTGGCCTCGGTCGAACAGGTAAAAACCCTTGGCCTGAAGGCCGATAGCCGCTGGGGCGATATCCAGGTGGTCAGCAGTGGCGGGCAGCAAACGCCGATCCATGGCGGGCCGGGCACGCTGGGTGTGTATAACGCGATCCAAAGCGTGCCGAGAACCGACGGCAAACGCGAGGTTGTCAGTGGCACCAGCTATTTGCAGGTGGTGACTTTCGACGACAAGGGGCCGCAGGCTCAAGGTTTGTTGGCATTCTCATTGTCCAGTGACCCGGCATCGAAGTACTCCCGGGACCAGACACTGGCCTTTTCGAAGAAGCAGTTGAGTGTGTTGCCGTTCACCGAGCAGCAGATCACGTCCGATCCGCAGTACCAGGCTCAGACGATCAGCGAGCAGGATGAGAAAGCAGGGAAGATCGCCGCGCAGTAATAGCGATAGCGTTCGAATGAAACATGAAGGGCGCACCCCGCAAGGGGGGCGGCCTTCAGCTTTTTGGGGCTTGTTGCGGAATTGAATTGAGGACCGGACTACCGTCCTTGTTGCGGGTCAGATAGACCGGCAGCACCTTGGGCAACGAAGCCACCAGGCTATTGAGCTCTTTGATGTTGTAGACACCACCGAGACGAATCGAGCCGGTGCTGTGGTCCGCGATCATGACTGGCTTGTTCAAATAACGATTGATCAAGGGCAGGGCATCGGTCAGCGTCAGATCATCGAGCACCAGTTTGCCGCTGCGCCACGCCAGCGAGTGGTCATCGGCAGAGACCTGGCTGATTTGCGGCGTGAAGTCGCCGTGTCGATAACGTGCCTGCATGGCAGGTTCAAGACGTGAACCTTCGCCGGGCAAGGCACCGTTGCTGGTCACCAGTACGGACCCTTCGATCAGGTTCACGCGTACCTGGTCTTTATACATCCAGACGTTGAATCGGGTACCGGTGACGCGAATTCTGCCATCGGCTGCCTTGACGATAAATGGATGCTGCAGGTCATGACTGACGCTGAAGAAGGCTTCGCCTTTTTTCAGCGTGACACGGCGCTGATCCTTGTAATTGCTGAACGTCAGTTCAGTGCCCAGATTCAGCTCCACCTGACTGCCGTCGCTCAGCGTGACCTGACGAACATTATCGGTCGCCTCGAAATGCTGATAGGCATTGGGCAGCCAACCCAGGTTCCATCCGGTATAGGCCGCCAGCGGCAACGCCAAGGCGCAGACGGTGGCGGCAATGCCGAAAGTGCGCCAAGGCATTGTCGGTTTGCCGCGAACAGCCGGCGCGGGAGATTCGGGACGAGGCAAATCGCCCGCAACCTCCCAGATTTCCAGCATGGCTTCGTACTCGAAAGCGTGCAGGGGATGGGCATCACGCCATTGCTCGAACGCCTGACGCTCTTCGGCTGTGCAGTCGATGGCATGCAAACGCATGCACCAGTGCGCAGCGGCATCGGTGATGGCGTCGTATTGTGCTTGGGAGAGAGAGTGGTCGGTCATTGACTCATCCTGATTTCCTGCATTCTAACCTTGAGGGGAAGTCTGCGAGAACAACCGTCATGGCATTTGCCCATCAAAGAACAACTTATTTTCACATGGACGCTCTGAAAGCCGGGCGTCACCAGGCAGTATCCATAAATGGAGTGAAAAAATGGTCAAGACCTCCAGGACTGATCCCGCCGTCCCGGACTGTAGCAGCTGTCGAGCCCCAGCGAGGCTGCGTTAGGCCGTAGCAGCGCTCGACAGCTGCTACGGCCGAATATCAGGCGGTGGGCGGGGCTGGCACCGGATCCAGTTGTCGACCCATTTCACAGATCAAGTGAGCGATCGAGTCGGCGTTGCGCAAAATGATGTCGGCTCGCAGGTCTACCTTCCGTGGATTCAGGAAGGCGTTGCGAGCCTCATCCATCGTTTTGCAGCTCGTCGTTTTGAGGATGTCCTTACCCACATGCTCCAACCCCTCAATCGAGTCCAGACTGATCCATGACTGCAATGTTTCGTTCCAGCGGGCAAACAGTTCTTCCCTCGGGGTCTCCAGGGACAGTGCCTCTCGCTGGAAGTCCTGCTGAGTCTGTTTGGTTTTCGTACCGAAACCGATGACGGTGGCGATCAGATCGGTGAACGGACGCCTTGCCTCAAGCGTTGCAATATCTACGGTGTTTGAAAAAATATGGGAGAACTCATGAATCAGGGTAGCGGCCCGGGCATGGTCGTCGACGTCGAAAGGTTCAGTCAAACAGGACTTGTACCAATCAAGTTGCGGGTCAAAAAACATCTCCGTGAAATACACACGCTTCTGTGCATCGTCAGGTACAACAAAAGCGATCGTGCTATTGGTCTCGTATTTGTTTGAACCGACCACAAAACGTTCGGTGTTCATCAAGTCTTCGTTTGGGTCCACCAGCGCTGTGCAAATGGGAACGATGACCTTTTTGATTTTGTCCAGGAGGCTGGCGTCGAGGTGGTCAGCATCAAAAAAGGCTTTAAGAAAGGTATCCAGCCGCGTCCCCGGATTCAGGTGTCTGAGCTGCGCCAGATTATGCAGACTGTTAAACGCGTAATAGCGAGCCAAGTCCATGGCCTGCACGATCATGCGTGCTTTTTCCGGGTGTTTTGTCCGAATGGCTTCCATTCCCCGGGCTTCGATATTCAAAATGTCCCGAGCCGTGCGATCAACAACATATTGATTGTGCATTTTCGACAGGGCTTTGCCGTAATGGACCGTGTGGATGTCCGGATCGATCACTAGCTGCTGACCGGAAGCCGCCAGCAACGCGGGACCCTGCTGTCGGTCTCTGATCATTCGCCAGACCGGCCCGGTTTTGACCACGGGGTAAACCTTTCCCTCGACGGGGGCGTACGTACGATTGCTGGTCGAGTCCACGTAAGTTCCATTGGTGCTGCTCTTCTTCAGATCCTTTAATGCAACGTCCGAGGCCTCGAAAGGCTGCAACACCGTGCGCATCAGAGCCGTCGGTTTCACCTTTGACCATTGCAAGGCGGCCACCGGTTTGGCAACAGGCGCGGTGGAGGTTGCTTGCGCAGGGGGCGCTGAAGCCTCCAGAGACAACTTGCCCAGCGTCACCATTTGCGCGGTGCCGGCAATAAACGCCTGCAATGCCTGTTTCCAGTGATGATCCTGCAGCGCTTCGGCGGAGTTCTTGAAGTCCTTGTAGCTTTGCCACAGTAACTGCCCATAGGCGAGTTTGCCCGGCAACAGGCCCGAAATCAGTCTGATACCGGCGCTGAACAGGTTTTTGGCGGTTTCCCAGTCGGCCTGGCCGGTGATCTCTGACTGGCTGCCCAGCATTTTTGATAGAAGGCCGACATTATCGCTGAACAGTTGTGCAAGCAGGTTGCCGTTAATGGGGGTGGACGCGAGGGTGATTTCGCTTTGTTGTCCGACGGTGGACTTGAGCAGGTTGCCGAACAAGGTTTGCTCACTCTCGGGAAGCCGACGAATGATCAGATTCTGCAGTGCCCCTGGCGCATTGATCGCAGATATAACGCTGGCTTGGTTCTCGAATTCGGTGAACACGGAGCCTGTGTGGTAGGGCGCATACAGGATTTGCGGCCCTTGATGTCCGGCACCGGGGCCGATCAGGTACAGACCCAGGGTTTTAACGGCCGCGGCGCCTGCGGTCTTGATCAGTTCCAGCGGCCTGACGATGGCGTGGGCACCTGTTACAGCCGCGCGGGCAATGGCGTCCGGCATGTCGAGAACCTGCCAGATCAAGTCGAAAGCGCTGGCACTGAGATGTTGCTGCAGTTTCAGTGCATGAGCGTGTTGCAACAGTTGCCACGGTAGTTGCTGAATAAAACGCTGCTTTCGTTTGTCGGCATCGGTGCCGGCTTTAGTCAATGCATCCGTCACCCGCGTTGCATAATCGCTGTGGATATTCAGTGACTGCACAAGCTGGCGCACGGCGTTCTGATCCAGGCGATCGGGAAGGGCCGTCGAGGTTGTCGAGGCAATCTTGAAGCCGATGCCTTGAGCTGCGTTGGCAGGGTTCAGGGCAAACTCGGTCAGGCTACGCGCCGGCCCGGCCAGGGCCAGGTTGGGCGTGATTTTGATGTGGTCGGGGTCCAGTCGCGTTCCTGTGAATCGGCTGCCGAGCAGTGACACCAATCGGTCATGCACATAGGACTTCAGGGGCTGGACCCCGTGCAGGTAGTCTTTATCGTCGGTGACGCTGTTGTGGTATTGCTCCAGCAGTTCAATGTGTAACTGCTGTTCTTCGACAGGGGCCATGCCAAGCCATGCAGGCAGGGACTGCTGTCGGGTGATGGCCTGCGAGATCAACCTGGCTCTTTGCAAGTTGGTATCGATGACCCGTTGCGTCATTTCGTTAAGCGCTTTGATCTGCTGTACAGCGTCCAGCTTCAGGCTGCGCAGGTGTTCGCAACGGGCCAGGAAGTGGTCTATGGAGGATTGCGCAAGGCGCCGCAGGACGTTGCCCTCAATCAGTCGCAACGAGTTGAGCGTATAGCGCTGGTGGAATGTGCGCTGGGCAGGGGTGAGGTTCGCCAGCAGTTCCAGGCGTTTGCTGGCGTCGAGCAGGCGCCGGTTCAATTCCGTCGTTGCGCTACTGACCGTCGCGAAGACTTCCAGCCCGGTCGCAGGCGTCCACAGAATTGCCCGGCCGGAATGTTGAACATCGAGCCCGCCACGTTCGGTCAACAGTACGCAATTGGCCAAGGGCAGCAGATCCTTCTGCCCGGAGCACTCAAGGAGCAGTGAATAAGCGTCAGGCCTGAAACCATTGAGGGCAAGGCGCGTTTCTCGATCCGGTTGATCCGGGTTAAGCACCGTATCGACAATGGCCCGGTCGGCGTCCCGCAGCGTGGCGTTGAGCACTCGAAGGCTGGCTTCTCCCCGTACACCCACGGAAAGCGCATGGGCCAGGCGCGGTTTCAGATTCTCCAGGTAAATGCGCTGCAGGGGCCCAGAGGCGATCGGCTGGGAGGCGAATTCCGCGCTGATCAGCGATTCGACATCGCTGAAGGTTTTTACGAAAGCCGCGGCTCTATCCGCCAAGACCATGGAGGGCAGCTGGTTGCCAGACAACACCGGCCGGGTACTCCAGCGTCCCTGAACATCCAGCGTCAGTAATTGATCGCTGATCATGGCGCGGATATCCAGTGCCTTGTCGAATAAGGCATGGAGGTCCACGGTGCCGTCGCTGTGACGGAAAACCTGCAGAACGTATTCCATGTTTTGCCGTTGCTTGGTGATGATCGCCTCAAACAGCGTTTTGAATATCGAGCCTGAAATTACCTCGCCGGAGACCTGAGGCTGATTGAAACCGATGAACCGGTTGCGCTCCTCCAGGCTCAGCAGGCCGTAGAGCTCATCTTCGTGACCGACCGCGCTGAATTTACTCAGCAAGGTATCTTTGAGGTCCTGATAGTCCTTCAGCACCTGAAGTCCTTGCGTGGGGGTGTAAAGAAAGGCCTTGGAATTGGCGTGGCTGATCATCAGTGCGCCCGCCAGTTCGACATAGTTGGCTGCGTGTTCCCAAAGACGCACCGTCTCGAGGCTGAGTGCCGAGGAAGTGCCCGCCGTCGGCTGAATCAACGAATGCAAGGCCTGGCTCTGTTCAGGGCTGATGATCTCGGCCTCGCGCTTGATCAGGAACTCTGCGCGCGCCTTTTCACGGATGGCCCGGCTGAAAAAATCGCGGCGGGATGCCCCGTCAGCCGCCGCATCGTCCCAGTAGCGCTGCAGTTTCCCGGAAAGCAGGCTGATCAGTTTGCTGGAAGCGGTCTTTACCGCGGTTTCCCATTGGTGTTGGTCAGCGCTCGTCGGCTTTTTTTCCGGATGGGAGAATTCATGAGACTGCCCGATCGGCCATCGCTGATGGCGGTAATACGACAGTACCGCGTCACTCAGGGACATGGAATTGATCCAGCGCCGGGGCGGGGCACTTTCCTGGTTGTCGTCATGGGCCGGTGCAACGGAGTAAAAGTTGAGTCGGGTCTGGCTTTGATCAAGGCCCGGGAATGGCGACTGCAGCAACTCATCAAGCAGCGAAGTGAGCAGCGAGGTGAGTGTTGGCAGCTTGAACAACTCGTCCAGCATGGCCTGCTCGTTCATTCGCTGGTTATTGGCGATGACGGTGCGCTGGTCTTCGAATACGTCGCCCTCGATGGCCTGAAAGCTCACCTGAATGTTGGCCGCTGCCGCCAATGTTTTACGCGCAGACAACGACATGAAAGCCAGCAGGTCGTCGTCCTCGGTCGCGCTCTTCAGCTGATGTTTCAGCTGTTCGATCAAGGCTGCGCGGCTGTGGAACTTCTTTATGCCGGCGTACGGGGTGTAGAGAATTTCACCGTTGTCGTCCGGAGTGAGGCTCAACACGAAGCTGCCGGCCAAGGGGATGGAGGCCAGGTCTTGCGCATTGAGCAGGATTTTTTCGGCAAACATGGGCGGAGTCTGTTGACTGCGTGACGTTTGGCTGGCCAGTTCCAGATGACTGAACCATTCGAAATCCTTGCGCGTCAGCCCATGGGTTTTACCCAGATCATTCCAGTGGCCGGGCGAGTGCAGGGCCTGGGGGAAAAATAGCGGAGCGGGAGGTGTGGACATCGTCGAGTCTCGTTCAGGGCGCTGCTGAATGCGCCTGTGGGTTGAGGCTCAAGACTAAAAGTCGCGGGGGAGTCGAAGGTGGTAGATAGTTACCGCATGGCCGCCCAATGTTTGTGCAAACATGCGCCAAAGCGTCTTTTAGGCTCCATCGGTTCTGATCGGATGCTCCGGTTCAAGCGAAAGGTTGACAGGCTGCTCGTCGCCCGTTGTTAATCGGTTGGTTTTCGTACGCTGTTGCCCCCTCCAATAATTATTCTGGAGCTTCAGATGTCTGCGCCACACGATCCTGTATCTACTGCGGTTTCGCAAAACCTGTCCTTCGAAGCGCTGACGGCGTTGCTCGAGCAGATCTTCCTGCGCCACGGCACCTCGGCCGATGTCGCCAAAACCCTGGCCCTCAACTGCGCCGGCGCCGAGCGCGACGGGGCTCACAGCCACGGTGTGTTCCGTATCCCTGGTTATGTGTCGACGCTGCAAAGCGGCTGGGTCAATGGTCAGGCCGTGCCGGTGGTCGAGGACGTGGCCTCGGGCTTCGTTCGGGTTGACGCCGGTAATGGCTTTGCCCAACCGGCCCTCGCGGCGGCGCGGTCATTGCTGGTCGAAAAAGCCCGCAGCGCCGGCATTGCGGTACTGGCCATCCGTAATTCCCACCATTTCGCCGCCTTGTGGCCAGACGTCGAGCCGTTTGCCGATGAAGGGCTGGTGGCACTGAGCGTGGTCAACAGCATGACCTGCGTGGTGCCGCACGGTGCCGATCGTCCACTGTTCGGGACCAACCCGATTGCCTTCGCCGCGCCCCGGGCTAACGGTGCTCCGATTGTCTTCGACTTGGCGACCAGCGCCATCGCCCATGGCGATGTACAGATCGCAGCCCGTAAAGGTGAACGTTTGCCAGCGGGAATGGGGGTGGACAGCCTCGGTCAGCCGACTCAAGACCCGAAAGCAGTTCTTGAAGGTGGCGCCTTGCTGCCATTTGGCGGCCATAAAGGTTCGGCGCTGTCGATGATGGTGGAGCTATTGGCGGCGGCGTTGACGGGGGGCAATTTTTCTTTCGAGTTCGACTGGTCGAACCATCCGGGGGCGAAAACACCCTGGACCGGTCAACTGCTGATCGTGATCGATCCGAGCAAGTCGGCGGGGCAGAATTTTGCCGAGCGCAGCCAGGAACTGGTCCGGCAGATGCACGGTGTGGGGCTCAAGCGGTTACCGGGTGATCGACGTCACCGGCAGCGCGCCAAAGCCGGGGTCGAAGGCATTGTGCTTGATGCTCAGACGCTGGCCAATCTGCGGGAGCTGGCCGGGCTCTGAACCCTGAAAACGGAACCTGTGGGAGCGGGCTTGCTCGCGAAGGCGGCGGCACAGTCAACATTGATGTTGCCTGACACACCGCTTTCGCG
>NZ_JBXAOA010000060.1:0-22289 GCF_058802325.1 Pseudomonas sp. GW822-FHT02E03
ATGATCTCCGATGAGCCCCCGGTGAAAGCTTAGTGGGCGATCACAGGGGGCAGCGGGGGTAGCCATTTCATTAGGGCGGGCGATAACCGCCAGCCGGCGCTACCGCAGAAACGGCTATGTAGACGATCAAAGAGCAGGCCACCTCCGCGAAAAAACCATACAGAGTCCGATAACCGCCCAATAAAAAATGCCCCGATCTCTCGACCAGGGCATTTTGTGTAGCTCAGCTTATATATAGAAACTCAAAGCCTTAGTGCGAAACCGCCCCACTCGCCCCCAACCCGGTCTGCGAACGGACAAACTGCGGGAAGAACAGCGCCCGCTCGTTCACACCTTCGGCAGACTTGTCAGTGACCGAGAAGAACCAGATCCCGACAAACGCAATGGCCATGGAGAACAACGCCGGGTATTCATACGGGAAGATCGCCTTCTCGTGACCCAGGATCTGCACCCAGATGGTTGGCCCCAGCACCATCAAGCCAACAGCACTGACCAGACCCAGCCAGCCGCCGACCATCGCACCACGAGTCGTCAGCTTCTTCCAGTACATGGAAAGCAGCAGTACCGGGAAGTTGCAGCTCGCCGCGATGGAGAACGCCAGGCCCACCATGAACGCGATGTTCTGCTTCTCGAACAGTATGCCCAGACCGATCGCCAGCACCGCCAGAGCGATGGTGGTGATTTTCGAGACGCGGATCTCGTCCTTCTCGTTGGCCTTGCCCTTCTTGATCACACTGGCGTACAGGTCATGGGATACCGCCGAAGCACCGGCCAGGGTCAGACCCGCCACCACCGCCAGGATGGTTGCGAACGCCACCGCCGAGATGAAGCCCAGGAATACACTGCCACCCACCGCGTTGGCCAAGTGCACCGCCGCCATGTTGTTGCCGCCCATCAGCGCGCCAGCCGCATCTTTAAAGGCCGGGTTAGTGCTGACCAGCAGGATCGCGCCGAAGCCGATGATGAAGGTCAGGATGTAGAAGTAACCAATGAAGCCGGTTGCATACAACACGCTCTTGCGAGCTTCCTTCGCGTCGCTCACGGTGAAGAAGCGCATCAGGATGTGCGGCAGACCAGCGGTACCGAACATCAGCGCCAGGCCGAGGGAGAACGCCGAGATCGGATCCTTCACCAGGCCGCCCGGGCTCATGATCGCTTCACCTTTAGGGTGAACCTTGATCGCCTCGGAGAACAGCGCGTTGAAGTCGAAGTTGACGTGCTTCATCACCATCAGCGCCATGAACGAGGCACCGGACAGCAACAGCACCGCCTTGATGATCTGTACCCAGGTGGTCGCCAGCATGCCGCCGAACAGCACGTACATGCACATCAGGATACCGACCAGGATCACCGCAACGTGATAGTCGAGACCGAACAACAGCTGAATCAGCTTGCCAGCACCGACCATTTGCGCGATCAGGTAGAACGCCACCACCACCAGCGAACCGCAGGCCGACAGCGAGCGGATCTGGGTTTGCCCGAGGCGGTAGGACGCCACGTCGGCAAAGGTGTATTTGCCCAGGTTCCGCAGGCGCTCGGCGATCAGGAACAGAATGATCGGCCAGCCCACCAGAAAGCCGATCGAGTAGATCAGGCCATCGTAGCCGGAGGTGAACACCAGGGCGGAAATACCCAGGAAGGACGCCGCGGACATGTAGTCACCGGCGATTGCCAAGCCGTTCTGAAAACCGGTGATCTTGCCGCCCGCCGCATAGTAGTCGGCCGCCGAGTTGTTACGCTTGGATGCCCAATAAGTGATGCACAGGGTTGCACCCACAAATGCCACGAACATCAGGATCGCGGAAACGTTGAGGGGTTGTTTCTGAACCGCACCCGTCAAGGCTTCAGCCGCCCAGACACCAGGTGCAAAGGCTGCGATGCTCAATAGAGCCATTAGACGCCGGATCATTGCTGAGCCTCCTTGAGAATCGCATTGTTCAAGTCGTCGAATTCGCCGTTGGCGCGTCGCACGTAGATGCCCGTCAGGACAAAGGCCGAAACGATCAGCCCGACACCGATCGGAATGCCCCAGGTAATTGAGGACTCGGGGCTGATTTTTGCGCCCAGGATATGCGGCCCGTAAGCAATCAAAAGGATGAATCCGGAGTACAGCCCAAGCATGATCGCTGAAAGAATCCAGGCGAATCGTTCTCTCTTGCTGACCAGCTCCTTGAAGCGCGGGCTGTTTTGAATCGAGAGGTAAATGCTGTCGTTCATTGTTTTTATCCTCGCAGCACAGATTTAGTTGGAACGGTATCCACTCTATGCGGCTGCCGGACAGGTTCCAGACGACCTTAGTATTAGAACGACATGACAGAGTCGCCATTTCTCATGCATGCGTTAAACACCTAAAAAAGCAAAAGGCCCCTTGGCATAAATGCCAAGGGGCCTTGAGAGGTGCTGACTAGACGCTTCAGATCAAATCATTTGACCCAGTCGGCAACGCGATCCGGGTGTTTGGCCACCCAATCCTTCGCTGCGGCTTCAGGCTTGGCACCCTCCTGAATCGCCAACATGACTTCGCCGATTTCGTCTTTCGACGCCCATTGGAAGTTCTTCAGGAACTTCGCGACTTCAGGTGCTTTGGCATCCAGGCCCTTGCTACCGATGCTATTTACGGTTTCAGCCGCACCGTAAACGCCTTTCGGATCTTCCAGGAAGCGCAGTTTCCACTTGGCGAACATCCAGTGCGGCACCCAACCGGTGACGGCAATGGATTCGTTTTTCTTCTCGGCACGGGTCAGCTCGGCAATCATGCCGGCGCCGGAACTGGCCTTGAGTTGATACCCGGTCAGGTCATAGTCCTTGATCGCCTGCTCGGACTTGAGCATCACGCCTGAACCGGCATCGATACCGACGATACGATTTTTGAAGCTGTCGTCGGTTTTCAGATCGGCAATAGACTTGGCCTTGACGTACTCCGGCACGATCAGGCCGATTTTTGCATCCTTGAAGTTCGGGCCGTAATCGACGACCTGATCCTTGTTCTTGGTCCAGTATTCACCGTGAGTCACGGGCAGCCACGCCGACAGCATGGCGTCGAGTTTGCCAGTGGCCACACCTTGCCACATGATCCCGGTGGCAACCGCTTGCAGCTTCACGTCATAACCGAGTTTCTGCCTGATCACTTCCGCGGCCACGTTGGTCGTGGCGACGCTGTCCGACCAGCCATCTACATAACCGATCGTCACTGCCTTGCCTTCAGCACTGGCCATCGTAGAACTGATCGCCAGCACCAAAGCGGCACCTGCGCCCAAGAGTCGTCGCATCTTCATCGTTACTTCCCCGAAAGTGCTGCGCTCGACGGATGCCGAGCCGCTCAACGTATTGTTATGGTGCACAGCGCCCCCATCACGCCTCACCGCAAACTCGTTCAAACATCAGCGGAGTACTGACGCCACGATAATCAACCTGACGCCAACGACGACCTGCTCTGTCAGCGACCTCAAGACATCGAGAAACGACATCAGAACGCCATTAATCGTGCCCTGTGAAAGCATGCGCGCCAACCCCGCCCGAACTTTGCATGACAAAATTATGCAAGCCACCAAGCGCGGGACAAATGCAGGTAACATGCGCGGCTTTGTTCCCAGACGGCCTGACCATGCCCGCGACATCCCGCTTTCCTTTTTTTGCTTATTTATTTGCCTGCCTGCTGGGGCTTTTTGCCCTCGGTGGCTTCTGGTACGGCCTCGGCAAACCGGTGATCCTGCCGGACGTGGCCAGCGCGACGCACAAGCTGCAATGCGCCTCCTACACCCCGTTCGACAAAGACCAATCGCCGTTCGATGTGCCGTTCAAACTGCGCCCCGAGCGCATGGACGCCGACCTCGCACTGCTGGCAACCCGTTTCGAATGCATCCGTACTTATTCCATGACCGGCCTGGAGGCCCTGCCCGACCTGGCACGCAAGCACGGCTTGAAGCTGATGATCGGCGCCTGGGTCAACAGCAACCCGGTGGACACCGCCAAGGAGGTCGACCTGCTGATCGCCTCGGCCAATGCCAACGCCGATGTAGTGACCTCGGTGATCGTAGGTAATGAAACCCTGCTGCGCAAGGAAGTCACCGGCGCACAGTTGGCGACGCTGATTAACAAGGTCAAAAGTCAGGTCAAACAACCGGTGACCTACGCCGACGTCTGGGAATTCTGGCTCAAGCACCCCGAAATCGCTCCGGCGGTGGACTTCCTGACCATTCATTTGCTGCCGTACTGGGAAGACGATCCGTCGAACATCGACGCCGCGCTGCAGCATGTGGCCGAAGTGCGTCAGGTGTTCGGCAACAAATTCGCGCCCAAGGACGTGATGATTGGCGAAACCGGCTGGCCGAGCGAAGGCCGTCAGCGCGAAACCGCCCTGCCGAGCCGGGTCAATGAAGCCAAGTTCATTCGCAGCTTTGTGATCATGGCCGAGCAGCAAGGCTGGCATTACAACCTGATCGAGGCATTCGACCAGCCCTGGAAACGCGCCAGCGAAGGTGCGGTCGGGGGTTACTGGGGATTATTCGACGCCGATCGTCAGGATAAAGGCGTACTCGCCGGACCGGTATCGAACGTGCCGTACTGGTCGCAATGGCTGGCGCTGGGTGGGTTGATCTTCATCGGCACACTGATCCTCGGCGGTCGCGTTCGTAGCACCCGTGCGGCGCTGGTACTGCCGCTGCTCGGCGCGCTGGCGGCCTGTTCGATTGGCGCCTGGGGCGATCTGGCCCGTGTCACCACCCGGTTTGCCAGTGAATGGCTGTGGGTCGCCTTGCTGACGGGGTTGAATCTGCTGGTGCTGGCGCATGCCGCGCTGGCCTTGAGCGCTCGTACCGGCTGGCGTGAACGCGCCTTCAATGCACTGGAGCGTCGCGCCGGCTGGTGGCTGGCAGCGGCAGGTTTTGCCGCGGCGGTGATGATGCTGGAGCTGGTGTTCGACCCGCGTTATCGCAGTTTCCCGAGTGTCGCGTTCATCCTGCCGGCGCTGGTGTACCTGTGCCGTCCGGTGAGTGTGCCACGCCGGGAAATCGCCCTGCTGACCTTCATCATCGGCGCAGGCATTGCGCCGCAGTTGTATCAAGAAGGTTTGCAGAACCAGCAGGCCTGGGGTTGGGCGCTGGTGAGTGTGCTGATGGTGGCGGCGTTGTGGCGCAGCTTGCGGGCTCGCAAGGGCTGATCTTCAGCGTGCCCGCGAAGGCTGACTATCAGGCACTACGAGAAGCCCGGACCAGCCGCAAAGCAGCAATCACCACCGCAAACACCGCCAACGTGGTGTTGTACAACGCCAGCGCCGGAAACCCGAACACCAGCGCCAGCACCGCCAGCCACCACCCCGCTCGCCCTGGCAGAACAAAACCAATCACGGCGGCAGCCAATGCTACCCAGCCTAGAACCTTGAAATGAATCATCAAGCCGAGATTCGAACGAACCTGGCATTCCCAACGACTGGCCTCATCAACGCAAATGCCAACCCATTGAGCATCCTCCATGAAGCCGTAACGCGCGCCATAACTGGCGGCCAGCCATAACGGCAGAAGAACGAGCAACAGGATCACGGGCAGACGGCGGGACATGAAACACTCCAATAAACGAAATCGGCGGCCAGCTTAATCCCCCGCCCGCGGTAAGCAAGTGACATCAACAGATAACTGTTCATCAAATAGCTGCAAAGTGTATCGTCCAGCTACCGTTGCTCCGAAATCAGGCCTGTTTGGTGCCCATCATGGCACTTTGACGCAAATCCTGTGGTCATAGCCTGCGAACTTCATCCGGCACCTTCCTCTAAGGGATCTAGTCATGCTCCGTTCCTTGCGCTGCGCCGCCCTGTTTGGCGGCTTGATTTTAAGTGCGTCCGCACTGGCGGCCGACATTGATGCCGCCAGTTACGGCTACCCCCTGACCAACCCGTTCGAGGCGACCATCGCCACGACACCGCCGGAGTTACGCCCGGAATTGCCGCTGGATGACGACATCAATCAGGAGGATCGCAGCGTCACGTTGCGCCCCGAGCGTGAATTCAGCCTGCCGGACAACTTCTGGCCGGTAAAGAAACTCACCTACCGCATCGCCACGCAAGATCAAGCGGCACCGTTGATCTTCCTGATCTCCGGCACGGGTGCACGCTATGACAGCACCCTCAACGAGTACCTGAAAAAGCTCTACTACAAGGCCGGCTATCACGTGGTGCAGCTGTCGTCGCCGACCAGCTTCGACTTCATGACCGCCGCTTCGCGTTTCGCCACACCGGGCGTGACCAAGGAGGATGCCGAAGACATGTACCGGGTGATGCAGGCCGTGCGGGCGCAGAACCCGAAGCTGCCGGTCACCGATTATTTCCTGACCGGTTACAGTCTTGGCGCACTGGATGCGGCATTTGTCGCGCACCTGGATGAAACCCGTCGCAGCTTCAATTTCAAGAAAGTCTTGCTGCTCAACCCGCCGGTCAACCTTTACACCTCGGTCACCAACCTGGACAAGCTGGTACAGACAGAGGTGAAAGGCATCAACAACACCACCACTTTCTATGAACTGGTGCTGGACAAACTGACCCGCTACTTCCAGCAGAAGGGCTACATCGACCTCAACGATGCCCTGCTCTACGACTTCCAGCAGTCCAAGCAGCACTTGAGCAACGAACAGATGGCCATGCTGATTGGCACTTCGTTCCGTTTCTCGGCAGCGGACATCGCCTTCACCTCGGACCTGATCAACCGCCGCGGCCTGATCACGCCACCGAAATACCCGATCACCGAAGGCACCACACTTACGCCGTTCCTCAAACGCGCACTGCAATGCGACTTCGACTGCTACCTGACCGAACAGGTCATTCCGATGTGGCGCGCCCGCACCGACGGCGGCAGCCTGCTGCAACTGATCGATCAAGTCAGCCTGTATGCACTCAAGGATTATCTGCACGACAGCCCGAAAATCTCCGTCATGCACAACGCCGACGACGTGATCCTCGGCCCTGGCGACCTGGGGTTTCTGCGCCGGACCTTTGGCGACCGTTTGACTGTTTATCCATTGGGCGGCCATTGCGGCAACCTCAACTATCGCGTCAACAGCGACGCCATGCTGGAGTTTTTCCGTGGCTAAATACCCCCTGCTGATCGCAGCGTTACTCTGTACAGGCGTCGCCAACGCCGACAACAGCAAAGCCAACGCACCTGTGGTGGTCGATGGTGACGGCTTCAAGCAACCACTGAGCAAACTCAAATTCAACCCGGGGCTGGATCAGCGCGAGTTCGAGCGCTCGACGCTCAACGCGTTGAACGTCTACGACCCGCTGGAAGAATGGAACCGCCGCGTCTACCACTTCAACTACCGTTTCGACCAATGGGTGTTCCTGCCCGTGGTCAACGGCTATCGCTACATCACCCCAAGCTTCCTTCGCACCGGCGTCAGCAACTTCTTCAACAACGTCGGCGATGTACCGAACCTGATGAACAGCTTGCTGCAATTCAAAGGTCAGCGTTCGATGGAAACCACCGCACGCCTGTTGCTCAACACCACCATCGGTGTCGCCGGCCTGTGGGACCCGGCCACCGCCATGGGGTTGCCGCGCCAGAGCGAAGACTTCGGTCAGACACTGGGCTTCTACGGCGTACCGGGCGGCGCCTACTTCGTGCTGCCGATCCTCGGCCCCTCAAACCTGCGTGACACTGCAGGCCTGGTGGTGGATTACACCGGCGAATCGGCGATCAACTTCTTGAACGTGGCCGAAGTCAGCTCCAACCATCCGGAAGTCTGGGCACTTCGCGTCATCGACAAGCGCTATCAGAACAGCTTCCGCTACGGCCAGCTGAACACGCCGTTCGAGTATGAAAAAGTGCGTTACGTGTATACCGAGTCGCGTAAGCTGCAGGTCGCCGAGTAATTCCGTCGACAACAAAAAAGGCCATTCGATTTGCGTCGAATGGCCTTTTTTTATGCGCGATGTATCAAACACCATCAACCGAATGTGGGAGCGAGCCTGCTCGCGATAACGGCCTAACAGTCAACATGGATGTCGAAGGTTATGCCCCCATCGCGAGCAGGCTCGCTCCTACAGGTTCAGGCTTTCACCGTTTTCCAAAGCTTGCCGACAGCCATCACGCCCACCAACACCGCCGCACCCGCCACAATCCCGGCCACCGCATTCAGCAACGTCGGCACGATAAACCCGGCCCCACCAGCACCCGCGCTGACACTCTCGATCCAGTGATGAACCACCGGCACGCCGTGGGTCAGAATCCCGCCGCCGACCAAGAACATCGCTGCGGTACCGATCACCGACAGGCTTTTCATCATGTACGGCGCTGCACGCAGAATCCCGCCGCCGATGCTTTTGGCCATTTGACCGGGCTTCTGGGTCAGCCACAGACCGAGGTCATCGAGTTTGACGATGCCGGCCACCAGGCCGTAGACGCCGATGGTCATGACGATGGCGATGCCCGAGAGCACGATCACTTGCTGGGTCAGCGAAGCGGCAGCCACGGTGCCCAAGGTGATGGCGATGATTTCCGCCGAGAGAATGAAGTCGGTACGGATCGCCCCTTTGATCTTGTCCTTCTCGAACGCCACCAGATCGACCGCCGGGTTGGCCACAGCCTCGACCAATTCTGCGTGTTCAGCCTGATCTTCAGCTTTGCTGTGCAGGAACTTGTGAGCGAGTTTCTCGAAGCCTTCAAAGCACAGGTAAGCGCCACCGACCATCAACAACGGCGTGACCAGCCACGGAATGAACGCACTGATGGCCAAGGCCGACGGCACCAGGATCAGCTTGTTGAGGAACGAGCCTTTGGCCACGGCCCACACCACCGGGATTTCCCGCTCGGCACGCACGCCGGAAACCTGCTGGGCATTGAGCGCCAGATCGTCGCCAAGCACGCCGGCGGTCTTCTTCGCGGCCATTTTGGTCATCAACGCCACATCGTCCAGTACGGTGGCGATGTCGTCGATCAGCACCAGCAAACTGCTTCCTGCCATGAATCGGGTTTCCTTCTTGAATGAATGGTGCGCAGCATAGCGCGACCCGAGGCCAGACGGGGCATTCTTGAGCGCCGCGCGAGGCCGGTGCTACCATGCGCAACCGCCAGAACAGGCAAGGAACTCCTTGGTTTATGAGCACCATCCGCGAGCGCAACAAAGAACTGATCCTGCGTGCCGCCAGTGAAGAATTTGCCGACAAGGGCTTCGCTGCGACCAAAACCAGTGACATCGCGGCCAAGGCCGGGCTGCCCAAGCCCAACGTCTACTACTACTTCAAATCCAAGGAAAATCTCTACCGCGAGGTCCTGGAAAGCATCATCGAGCCAATCCTGCAGGCCTCGACGCCGTTCAACGCCGATGGCGTGCCCAGCGAAGTGCTGAGCGGCTACATTCGCTCGAAAATCCGCATCTCCCGTGACCTGCCCTTCGCCTCCAAGGTGTTCGCCAGCGAAATCATGCACGGCGCCCCACACCTTAGCCCCGACCTGGTCGAGCAGCTCAACGGCCAGGCCAGGCACAACATCGACTGCATCCAGACCTGGATCGACCGCGGCCAGATCGCCCCGATCGACCCCAACCACCTGATGTTCAGCATCTGGGCTGCGACCCAGACCTATGCCGATTTTGACTGGCAGATCTCTGCGGTGACTGGCAAAGCCAAGCTGGATGAGGCCGACTATGAAGCGGCGGCGCAGACGATTATCCGGTTGGTGCTTAAGGGGTGTGAGCTGGACTGATAGACCGCGGTGCATTTATCGCCAGCAGGCTAGCTCCCACATTTGATCGATGGCGTAAACAAAATCCCTGTGGGAGCTAGCCTGCTAGCGATGAAGACAACTCGATTTCAGTTCAAACCCAAATGGCATCCCACAGCGGATAGTCGCCAAGCTTTTTCACCAGACCAGCCCGCAATGGATTGGCCACGACATATCGCGCCACAGTCACCAGATCCTCCTCTCGCCGCAGTGCCCGGTCATGAAAGCCTTTCTGCCAAAGAGTGGTCTTGTGACCAGTAAAACGATTTACCGTTTTGGTGCTCATCGACTTGGTCTTCTGCATGAGGTCACCCAATGACCCCTCCTGTAACTCAACCAACCAATGGAAATGATCGGGCATTACAACCCAGGCCAATGAATTTGCGATGCCTTGATGCTGCGCAGTTCTGAACTGATCTACGACCAAACGACCCAGCGCAAAATTTTTGAATATCGGTGTTCGTCCAAACGTATTGGTAGTCAGCAGGTAAATTCGGTTGGTTTCAGCATAGCGACCGCGTCGTAGGCGATGTGAAGCAGGTAAGCCAGACATTCCTTTGCCTCTCCCATGAATTGATCATGAGAAGGCTAGCTCGGCTGACTCGATCGAGATGTACAGACTGTTGGCAGGATGTGTCCGGGAGATAGCAATCGCTAGCAGGCTAGCTCCCACATTGGATCTCTGTGAACACAAAATACGTGTGAACAAACATCCCCTGTGGGAGCAAGCCTGCTCGCGATGGCGACTGTTCAGACGCTGAAGATCAACCAACCACCCCCGCATCCGCCCTCAACCCCTGCGTCTCGATCGCCCTGATCGCGCACTGCTCATCCACATCAGACAAATCACCGCTGATCCCCACCGCCCCCAACACACTCCCATCCTGATCCCGAATCAACACGCCGCCCGGTACCGGGACGACGCTGCCCTGCCCCAGGCTATTCAGCGCGGCGAAGAACGCCGGGCGTTGTTG
Source organism: Pseudomonas sp. GW822-FHT02E03 (assembly GCF_058802325.1). Taxonomy (NCBI): domain Bacteria; kingdom Pseudomonadati; phylum Pseudomonadota; class Gammaproteobacteria; order Pseudomonadales; family Pseudomonadaceae; genus Pseudomonas; species Pseudomonas sp. GW822-FHT02E03. The sequence goes on from NZ_JBXAOA010000060.1 coordinate 10,682, forward strand.
GGCGTCCTGGGCCAGCAGGCGTGAGCCCTTGCCCAGGGCGATGGCGCCCCAGGCTTTGCCGATGGCGATCTGCGGGCGTAGCAGGCTGGCGCCGTCTTCGCGCTGCAGCGTTATCAAGTGCCCGCCGGCGTCCAGCACGGCAACGGTCAAGGGCGCGGCGGAGATTGCACGGCCTGCGGAGATGGCCTGGTTGGCCAGGTTGACTGCGACGTTCAAGGTTAAAGCGCTCATGGTGCCGTCCTCATTTTGTTATTGGGAAAGCCGTTGGATTGCTTTCTGTTGCGCAATCCGATGCAACAAATAGAACACAATGAATTATTTTTTTGTATACAATAATCATCGAAAAGCGCCACATGCGACGAAAAGCCACAGTCCTTCGGGCTTCCGACGAATGAAACAGCTGCTTGAGAAAATGGATTGACCTGCGCCGTCCGCCGTGAATACACTCTGCGCAAAGCCACTTGTATACAATTACAAAACGTAAGAGGCACAAAACCATGAGCAAAATGAGAGCAATCGAAGCCGCCGTTCTGGTGATGCGCCGTGAAGGGGTTGATACCGCTTTTGGCATCCCGGGCGCCGCGATCAACCCGCTGTACTCCGCCTTGCAGAAGGTCGGTGGCATCGATCACGTCCTCGCTCGCCACGTTGAAGGCGCCTCGCACATGGCCGAGGGCTACACCCGCACCAAGGCTGGCAACATCGGCGTGTGCATCGGCACCTCCGGCCCGGCCGGCACCGACATGGTCACCGGGCTCTACAGCGCCTCGGCCGACTCGATCCCGATCCTGTGCATCACCGGCCAGGCACCGCGGGCGCGGATGCACAAGGAAGACTTCCAGGCCGTCGATATCACCAGCATAGTCAAGCCGGTCACCAAGTGGTCGACCACCGTCATGGAGCCGGGCCAGGTGCCTTACGCGTTCCAGAAAGCCTTCTATGAAATGCGCTCCGGCCGCCCAGGCCCAGTGCTGATCGACCTGCCGTTCGACGTGCAGATGGCTGAAATCGAATTCGACATCGACGCCTATGAACCGCTGCCGCTGGCCAAGCCGACCGCTAATCGCGTACAGATCGAGAAGGCTCTGGCCATGCTCGATCAGGCTGAACGTCCATTGCTGGTCGCCGGTGGCGGCATCATCAATGCCGACGCCAGCGAGTTGCTGGTGGAGTTCGCTGAGCTGACCGGCATTCCAGTGATCCCGACCCTGATGGGCTGGGGCACCATCCCGGACGATCACCCGCTGATGGTTGGCATGGTCGGTCTGCAAACCTCGCACCGTTACGGCAACGCCACGATGCTGAAGTCCGACGTGGTGCTGGGTGTCGGTAACCGTTGGGCCAACCGTCACACCGGTTCGGTCGACGTTTATACCGAAGGCCGCAAGTTCATTCACGTCGACATCGAACCGACCCAGATCGGCCGCGTGTTCACCCCGGACCTGGGCATCGTGTCCGACGCCGCTGCCGCGTTGACCGTGTTCATCGAAGTCGCTCGCGAATGGCAAGCCGCCGGCAAACTGAAAAACCGCAGCGCCTGGCTGCAAGACTGCCAGCAACGCAAAGCCAGCCTGCAGCGCAAGACTCACTTCGACAACGTACCGGTCAAGCCGCAACGCGTTTACGAAGAGATGAACCAGGTGTTCGGTAAGGACACCTGCTACGTCAGCACCATCGGTCTGTCGCAGATTGCCGGCGCGCAGTTCCTGCACGTCTACAAACCGCGTCACTGGATCAACTGCGGCCAGGCCGGTCCTCTGGGTTGGACCATTCCAGCAGCACTCGGCGTGGTCAAGGCTGATCCGACTCGCAAGGTTGTGGCGCTGTCTGGGGACTATGACTTCCAGTTCATGATCGAAGAACTGGCGGTGGGCGCGCAGTTCAAGCTGCCGTACATCCACGTTGTCGTGAACAACTCGTACCTGGGGCTGATCCGTCAGGCTCAGCGCGGTTTCGACATGGACTACTGCGTGCAGTTGTCTTTCGACAACCTCAACGCTCCGGAACTCAACGGTTACGGTGTCGACCACGTCGCTGTCGCCGAAGGCCTGGGTTGCAAGGCGTTGCGGGTGTTCGAACCGGCTCAGATCCAGCCTGCCCTGCGCAAGGCTCAGGAACTGATCGAGGAGTTCAAAGTGCCGGTGATCGTCGAAATCATTCTGGAGCGCGTGACCAACATTTCCATGGGCACCGAGATCAACGCCGTCAACGAATTCGAAGACCTGGCGCTGGTCGGCAACGATGCGCCAACGGCGATTTCGTTGCTCGATTGATGATCGTTCCCACGCTCTGCGTGGGAATGCAGCCCGGGACGCTCCGCGTCCCAACAGCGGACGCAGAGCGTCCAATGAGGCATTCCCACGCAGAGCGTGGGAACGATAACTTTAAACGGGAGACCACCATGCCGCGTTTCGCAGCCAACCTGTCCATGCTGTTCACCGAGCAGGATTTTCTTGCCCGTTTCGACGCTGCCGCCAAGGCCGGCTTCAGTGGTGTCGAATACCTGTTCCCCTACGATTTCAGCTCCGCCGAAATCAAGGCCAGGCTCGATGCCAATGGCTTGACCCAGGTGCTGTTCAACCTGCCGGCCGGTGACTGGGCCAAGGGCGAGCGCGGTATCGCGTGCCTACCGGATCGGGTCGAAGAATTCCGCGCCGGTGTCGATCTGGCCATCGCTTACGCCAACGTGCTGGGCAACACCCAGATCAACTGCCTGGCCGGTATTCGTCCGCAAGGTGTCGACGATGCCACCGTGGAAAAGACCTTCGTCGCCAACCTCAAATACGCGGCCGACAAGCTGCAAGCGGCGGGCATCAAACTGGTGATGGAAGCGATCAACACCCGTGACATCCCAGGCTTCTACCTGAACAACACGGCGCAAGCCCTGTCGATTCGCGAGCAAGTCGGCAGCGCCAACCTGTTCCTGCAATACGACATTTATCACATGCAAATCATGGAGGGCGACCTGGCCCGAACCATGGCTGCGCACTTGGGCGAGATCAACCACATCCAGTTGGCCGACAACCCAGGGCGCAACGAACCGGGCACCGGTGAAATCAACTACCGCTTCCTGTTCGAACACCTGGACCGCATCGGTTATCAAGGCTGGGTTGGCTGCGAATACAAGCCGCTGACCACCACCGAAGCGGGCTTGGGCTGGTTGAAAACCCATAACGCGATTTGATCTGACACCGCGCCATCGTTCTTCGCGGGCAAGCCTCGCTCCTACGGGGGGCCAGGGTTGTCTGTAGGAGCGAGGCTTGCCCGCGAAGGCGTCCTCGCTGCCATCCCACGAATTTTGCGAACAGAGCAATAAAAACAAGAGGATTTTCTCATGGCTAAAATCGGATTTATCGGCACCGGCATCATGGGCCACCCAATGGCGTTGAACCTGCAGAAAGCCGGTCACAGCCTGTTCCTGTCGGCGCACCACGACCCCGCGCCTGCCGACCTGGTGGCCGCTGGTGCCGTCGCCCTGGCGAACCCGAAAGAAGTGGCCCAGGAAGCTGAATTCATCATCGTCATGGTCCCGGATACCCCGCAGGTCGATGACGTGCTGTTCCGCGCCGATGGCGTTGCGGCTGGCGTGAGCAAGGGCAAAGTCGTGATCGACATGAGCTCGATCTCGCCGACTGCCACTAAAGCCTTCGCAGCCAAAATCAACGAGAAAGGCGCGCAGTACCTCGACGCCCCGGTTTCCGGCGGCGAAGTCGGCGCCAAGGCTGCGACCCTGAGCATCATGGTCGGCGGCGATGCCGATGCCTTCGAACGCGCCCTGCCGCTGTTCCAGGCCATGGGCAAGAACATCACTCTGGTGGGCGGTAATGGCGACGGTCAAACCGCGAAAGTGGCTAACCAGATCATCGTTGCGCTGAACATCCAGGCCGTCGCCGAAGCCTTGCTGTTCGCCTCGAAAAACGGTGCCGATCCGGCCAAGGTGCGTGAAGCGCTGATGGGCGGTTTCGCATCGTCGAAGATCCTTGAAGTCCACGGCGAACGCATGATCAAGGGCACCTTCGACCCGGGCTTCCGCATCAGCCTGCACCAGAAGGACCTGAACCTGGCCCTGGCCGGCGCTCGCGAATTGGGCATCAACCTGCCGAACACCGCCAATACCCAGCAAGTGTTCAGCACCTGCGCGGCCATCGGTGGCAGCAACTGGGACCACTCGGCGCTGATCAAAGGCCTGGAACACATGGCGAATTTCTCGATTCGCGATAAATAACACCGATCTGAAACTGGCTAGGTTCCTGTGGGAGCTGGCTTGCCTGCGATGGCATCGACTCGGTCTACCTGAAAGACCGCGTCGCCTGAATCGCAGGCAAGCCAGCTCCCACAGGACCGCGTCGCAACACCTGCTGTCGTCTTTCCCCAATAACAAGAATTCCGGGAGCCCGCCATGTCGGTCGATCCGCAACAATTGCTGCGCGAGCTGTTTGCCACAGCCATCGACGCGGCCCATCCGCAGCACGTCCTCGAAGCCCATTTGCCCAAAGATCGCAGCGGTCGGGTGATCGTCATCGGCGCCGGTAAAGCCGCAGCGGCCATGGCCCAAGTGGTCGAGCGCTGCTGGCAGGGCGAAGTGTCCGGCCTGGTGGTGACCCGTTACGGCCACGGCGCCCCGTGCGAAAAAATCGAAGTGGTCGAAGCCGCACACCCGGTGCCGGATGCGGCTGGTTTGGCTGTCGCAAAGCGGGTGCTGGAACTGGTCAGCGACCTGAGCGAAGACGACCGCGTGATCTTCCTGCTCTCGGGCGGTGGCTCTGCCCTCCTCGCCTTGCCCGCCGCCGGCATCACCCTCGCCGACAAACAGTCGATCAACAAAGCCCTGCTCAAATCCGGCGCGACCATCGGCGAGATGAATTGCGTGCGCAAGCACCTCTCGGCAATCAAGGGCGGTCGTCTGGGCAAAGCTTGCTGGCCGGCCACGGTTTATACCTATGCGATTTCCGATGTACCGGGCGATCTCGCCACGGTCATCGCGTCCGGCCCCACCGTGGCCGACCCGAGCACCTCGGCCGAAGCGCTGGCGATCCTCAAACGTTACGACATCGAAGTTCCGGCCTCGGTGCGCACCTGGTTGCAAAGCCCGGAATCGGAAACGGTCAAACCCGGCGATCCGAGCCTGGCCCGCAGTCATTTCCAGTTGATCGCACGCCCACAGCAATCGCTGGAAGCGGCTGCGGTGAAAGCCCGTCAGGCCGGTTTCAGTCCGTTGATTCTCGGCGACCTGGAAGGTGAATCCCGGGACGTGGCGAAGGTCCATGCCGGCATTGCGCGGCAGATCGTCCAGCACGGCCAGCCGCTGGCAGCGCCGTGCGTGATTCTGTCCGGCGGCGAAACCACTGTCACCGTGCGCGGCAATGGCCGTGGCGGGCGCAACGCCGAATTCCTGCTGAGCCTGACCGACAGCCTCAAAGGCTTGCCCGGCGTCTACGCACTGGCCGGCGACACCGACGGCATCGACGGCTCCGAAGACAACGCCGGCGCCATCATGACCCCAGACAGTTACGCCCGCGCTGCCGCCCTCGGCCTCGCTGCCTGCGATGAACTGGACAACAACAATGGCTACGGCTATTTCGCCGCGCTGGATGCGCTGATCGTCACCGAACCGACCCGCACCAACGTCAACGACTTCCGCGCCATCCTGATTCTCGAGAGCACTAAACATGACGCCTGATAAGAAGGTCAAAATCCTCGCCACCCTTGGCCCGGCCACCAACGGGATCGACGACATCCGTGAGCTGGTGCAGGCCGGGGTCAATATCTTTCGCCTGAACTTCAGCCACGGCGATCACGCCGACCACGCGCAGCGCTATCAGTGGATTCGTGAAGTCGAGCGCCAGCTGAATTACCCGCTGGGGATTCTGATGGATCTGCAAGGCCCGAAATTGCGAGTCGGCAAATTCGCCCAAGGCAAAGTGCAGCTGCATCGCGGCCAGGCCTTGCGTCTGGACCTCGACCCGACGCCGGGTGATGAGCGCCGGATCAACTTGCCTCACCCGGAAATCATCGCCGCGCTTACGCCTGGCATGGACCTGCTACTGGACGACGGCAAACTGCGCCTACGGGTGGTGACCAAGTACGCCGACGCCATCGACACCACGGTGCTCAACGGCGGCGAGCTGTCGGACCGCAAAGGCGTCAACGTGCCGCAAGCGGTGCTCGACCTGAGCCCGCTGACCGCAAAGGATCGTCGCGATTTGAGCTTCGGTCTGGAGCTGGGGGTGGACTGGGTCGCGCTGTCGTTCGTGCAACGTCCGGAAGACATTCTCGAAGCCCGCGCACTGATCGGCGACAAGGCCTTCCTGATGGCCAAGATCGAGAAGCCATCGGCCGTGACTCAACTGCGGGAAATCGCCGAATTGAGCGATGCGATCATGGTCGCTCGCGGTGACCTGGGCGTGGAAGTGCCGGCCGAAAGCGTGCCGCAGATTCAGAAAAACATCATCAGCACTTGCCGCCAACTCGGTAAACCGGTGGTGGTGGCGACGCAGATGCTGGAGTCGATGCGCTTCTCCCCGGCCCCGACTCGCGCCGAAGTCACTGACGTCGCCAACGCGGTGGCCGAAGGCGCGGACGCGGTGATGCTGTCGGCGGAAACCGCGTCCGGCGAGTATCCGCTGGAAGCGGTGCAGATGATGAGCAAGATCATCCGTCAGGTGGAAAACGGCCCGGACTATCAGGCCCAACTGGACGTGAGCCGACCGAAAGCCGAGGCCACGGTGTCGGACGCGATCAGTTGCGCGATCCGCCGCATCAGCAACGTGCTACCGGTGGCGGTGCTGGTGAATTACAGCGAGTCCGGCACCTCTAGCCTGCGGGCGGCGCGGGAACGGCCAACGGTGCCGATCCTCAACCTGACGCCGAATTTGCAGACCGCTCGCCGATTGACGGTGGCGTGGGGCGTGCATTCGGTGGTCAACGATCGGCTGCGCCAGGTGGACGAAGTGTGCTCGACGGCGTTGGAGATTGCCCAGGCACAGGGGATGGCTCAACGCGGCGATACGTTGTTGATTACTGCGGGAGTGCCGTTCGGGCAGCCGGGGTCGACCAATTCGTTGCGTATCGAAACCCTGATCTAACCCCTACACGATGATCGTTCCCACGCTCTGCGTGGGAATGCAGCCTGGGACGCTCTGCGTCCAAAGAGCAGACGCAGAGCGTCCATTGAGGCATTCCCACGCAGAGCGTGGGAACGATCTGTACTGAACGACCCCCATCATGCCTGCCAACCACTTCAACACCCACTGCCCCGACTGGGCCACTGCCCTGCTCAATGGCTTCAGCCAGATCTTTCTCCAGCGCCATCCGCTGTGCGGTCTGCTGTGTCTGTTGGCGATTCTGTTCAGCGCCCCGGCCCTGCTCGGCGGTGCGTTGCTGGGAGGGGTCGCCGGGTTGCTCACCGCGCAACGTCGCGGTTACACCAAGGCTGATCGTCAGGCCGGACTGTTCAGCTACAACGGTATTCTGCTCGGTCTGCTGCTGAGCCTTTATTTCCCATGGTCAGCGCTGTTGCCACCGCTGATCATTGCCGCTGGGGGGCTGAGCGCGATGCTCACTCAGCAATGGCTCAAGCATTCGCGCGATCTTCATTGCCTGCCCGCCTACACCGCGCCCTTTGTCGGGGTGAGCTGGTTGCTACTGTCGTTTGCCGCTCCCCAGCAACCCGCGCCGCTGATCGAAATGACCACACTCAATTTGCTCGCCGCGTCATTGAAAGGGCTCGGTCAGGTGCTGTTTCTTGGTCATCCGCTGGCTGGAGCTTTGATTGCCACGGGTTTGATGATCGCTGACCGTCGTGCCTTCCTGTGGGCGCTGCTCGGCTCCGCTGCTGGTCTCATCTTCGCCTTGCTGCACCACGACACTTCAAGCGCCTTACAGGGCTTGAGCGGCTACAACGCCGTGCTCGCCGCCCTCGCCTTCAGCCAAAATCGTCGCCAGCCTTGGCTGCCATTGTTGGGAATCCTGCTGGCGGTGTTGCTCACACCGGGGTTCGCCGCACTCGGCCTGGCCACGTTGACTGCCCCCTTCATCCTCGCCTGCTGGCTGATTCGCGCAAGCATTCGGGTGTTGCGTCAGGCCGCCATGGACAGCGCGCCTTGCGCTACCGAGGGGAATCGACCTAGGCTTCGCTGATTCTGGGTTCAGGCGCTTTCCATGGACAGCAATAAAAACTGGCGTGAAGACCTTTACGTCATCATTTTCCAATCCGATACCCCGGCCGGTCGCCGCTTCGACAGCATTCTGTTGTTGATCATCCTGGCGAGCCTGGTGATCGTGGTTCTGGACAGTATCGACAGCGTCCACCAGAACTACGCCGACATACTGGCGTACATCGAATGGGGCTTCACCGTCGTTTTCGCCATCGAATACGGTCTGCGCCTGTACTGCTCGCCCAAGCCGCTGCGCTACGCGTTCAGCTTCTATGGGCTGGTGGATTTGCTGGCGATCGTGCCCGGCATTCTTGCGCTGTATTACAGCGATGCGCAGTACCTGCTGATTATCCGGATCATTCGGATGCTGCGGATTTTCCGCGTACTCAAGCTCAGCCCGTATCTGAAACAAGCCAACTATTTGATGACCGCGTTGCAAGGCAGCAAGCAGAAAATCGTGGTGTTTCTGCTCAGCGTCAGCACCCTGGTGACGGTGTTCGGCACGCTGATGTACGTGATCGAAGGCCCGGAACACGGCTTCACCAGCATCCCAAAAGGCATCTATTGGGCCATCGTCACACTGACCACTGTGGGCTTCGGCGACATCGTGCCCAAGACACCGCTGGGTCAAGTGGTTTCGTCGCTGGTGATGATCACCGGTTACTCGATCATCGCCGTGCCCACAGGGATCTTCACCGCGGAACTGGCCAACGCCATGCGCGGCGAACACCTGCAACACGATTGCCCGACCTGCCAGAAAAACAGTCACGAACACGGCGCAGCATTTTGCTCGCGTTGCGGCAATGCGCTGTTCAAAAAACTGGAATAAGCAAAGTGCTTTTTAATCTTTAAAGGACTATGCGAGCCCGGCTATAGTCGCCGGCAAATTGCCAACACTTTCCATAGAACATGTTTGATAAAACAAGGAATGCGCAGTGAAAAAACTCTTTGGCGCCTCACTTCTGGCCGCGGGCCTGGCCTTGGGCAGCGTGGCACAGGCTGCACCGACCCTGCTTAACGTTTCCTACGACGTGATGCGAGATTTCTACAAGGACTACAACGCTACCTTCCAGAAACACTGGCAAGCCGAGCACAACGAAAACATCACACTGCAAATGTCCTTCGGCGGTTCCAGCAAGCAGGCGCGCTCAGTGATCGATGGCCTGCCGGCTGACGTCATCACCATGAACATGGCCACCGACATCAACGCCTTGGCGGACAACGGCAAACTGGTCCCGGACAACTGGGTCACGCGCCTGCCAAACAACAGCGCGCCATTCACCTCGGCCACCGTGTTCATCGTGCGCAAAGGCAACCCGAAAGCATTGAAAGACTGGCCAGATCTGCTCAAGGACGGCGTGCAAGTGATCGTCCCCAACCCGAAAACCTCGGGCAACGGCCGCTATACCTACCTCTCGGCGTGGGGTTATGTGCTGAAAAACGGCGGTGACGAGAACAAGGCCAAAGCCTTCGTCGGCAAACTGTTCAAGCAAGCGCCAGTGCTGGATACCGGTGGCCGTGCAGCGACTACAACGTTCATGACCAACCAGATCGGCGACGTGCTGGTGACCTTCGAAAACGAAGCGGAAATGATTGCGCGTGAATTTGGTCGTGATCAGTTTGAAGTGATTTACCCAAGTGTTTCCGCTGAAGCGGAACCTCCGGTGTCCGTGGTCGACAAAGTGGTCGAGAAAAAAGGCACTCGCGCTGCTGCCGAGGAATATTTGAAGTACCTGTGGTCGCCGGAAGGTCAAGAGATTGCGGCGGCCAACTACCTGCGTCCGCGCGATCCGGCGGTATTGGCCAAGTACACTGATCGCTTCCCGAAAGTGGATTTCCTCTCGGTGGAGAAAACCTTTGGTGACTGGCGCACTGTGCAGAAGACCCACTTCAATGATGGTGGGGTTTTTGATCAGATTTACAGCGGGCAGTAATTCCTGAGGCCAATGAAAAGGCGACCTATGAAGGTCGCCTTTTTTTGTGGGAGCTTGAAGACCCAATGAACGGCCTCTCTCAATCATTCTTCAGAGGCATGATTACTATCACCCTGTTCCCTCTTCCGCCGCTCTAGCCAGCCGATTAGCCTCTGCGCATTCCTTCTTGTTCAACGAGACCCTTTATGAATCCAGCGACTCTGGTGCCCCTCGGTACCGCGACAATGACCCGAGGCATGGTGCTGCTCTTTGCCTTCTGTTGCGGCGCCATCGTGGCCAACATCTACTACGCCCAGCCGATCATCGGCCTGATCGCGCCGGACATCGGCCTGACCGACACCATGGCCAGCCTGATCGTTTCGCTGACACAGATTGGTTATGCGTTGGGTCTGTTCTTCCTGGTGCCGTTGGGTGATCTGCTGGAAAACCGCCGCTTGATGATTATTACCACCGTGGTGGCGATTGCCAGTTTGCTGGGCGCGGCGTTCACCGATCAGCCGAACGTGTTTCTGCTCATCTCGTTGCTGGTGGGGTTCAGTTCGGTGTCGGTACAGATCCTGATTCCACTGGCCGCCCACCTGGCGCCGGAAGAATCGCGCGGCCGCGTGGTCGGCGGCATCATGGGAGGTTTGCTGCTGGGGATTCTGCTGGCTCGACCGGTATCCAGCGTAATAGCCGACCACTTCGGCTGGCGTGCGATGTTCATCATCGCCGCGGTATTGATGGCGGCCATCAGCATTGTGCTGGCCCTGACCATTCCCAAGCGCCAGCCTGATCACAGCGCTTCTTATGGCCAGTTGTTGGGTTCGCTCTGGACGCTGTTGCGTCAACAGCCGGTATTGCGTCAGCGCGCGTTTTACCAAGCCTGCATGTTCGCCACATTCAGCCTGTTCTGGACTGCAGTACCACTGGAGCTGTCGCGCAATCATGGCTTGTCGCAAACCCAGATCGCGATCTTCGCCCTGGTCGGCGCCATCGGCGCGATTGCTGCACCCATCGCCGGTCGACTGGCCGATGCTGGCCATACCCGCATCGCCTCGCTGCTGGCCCTGCTATTCGCCAGCTTGAGTTTCCTGCCCGCCTTCATCCACCCGGTCTACAGCGTTATCGGCCTGGCCGTGACGGGGGTGGTACTGGATTTCTGCGTGCAAATGAACATGGTCCTCGGCCAACGAGCGGTCTACACCCTCGACGCTAAAAGCCGCGGCCGTCTGAATGCGCTGTACATGACCAGCATCTTCATCGGCGGCGCGTTTGGTTCTTCGGTGGCCAGCGCGGTGTATGAGCATGGCGGCTGGCTGTGGATCGTGATTGTGGGTAGTGCGTTTCCACTGTTGGCGTTATTGCGGTTTTTGAGTGTTTCGCAAAGGCGTTCGTTGGCAACGGCTTAGGACGCTAAAAGCTTCGCGGGCAAGCCTCGCTCCTACAGGTCTTACGCTAACCCTAATGAAATGGCTACCCCCGCTGCCCCCTGTGATCGCCCACTAAGCTTTCACCGGGGGCTCATCGGAGATCATT
>NZ_JBXAOA010000061.1:0-20361 GCF_058802325.1 Pseudomonas sp. GW822-FHT02E03
CCCCCCCCCCCCCCCCCCCCCCCCCCCCCCCCCCCCCCCCCCCCCCCCCCCCCCCCCCCGCTCCCACATGGATTGCGCTTAACTGACTGGCATCAGGACTGAACCTTGAGCCACGCGTGCAATAACAAGGAATGAATGATGAACGATCAACACTGGGGCCCATCCATCAGTGCCGACATCGTGGTAATAGGCGGCGGGACCGCCGGCATTGGTTTGGTTGCCAGCCTGCTGAAACGCGATCCGGGTTTAAACATCACCGTCATCGAACCCGACAGCCAGCATTACTACCAACCGGCGTGGACGCTGGTGGGCGGCGGTGCTTATGCAGTGAAAAACACCGTGCGCCCGATGTCCTCGGTGATGCCGCGCCAAGCCACCTGGCTGCAGGCGTGCGTGACTGACATCGCCCCCGACAGCAAACAGCTGACTCTCGATGATGGCTGCACCGTCAGTTACCGGAACCTCGTTGTCTGTCCCGGTCTGCGCCTGGCCTGGGAGAAAATCGAAGGCTTGCAGGACACCCTCGGCCAGAACGGCGTGACCTCCAATTACAGCTATCGGCACGCGGCCTACACCTGGGAACTGGTCCGGGGATTGCGCGGCGGCAAAGCGATCTTCACTCAGCCAGCGGTGCCGATCAAATGCGCTGGTGCGCCGCAGAAAGCCTTGTACTTGTCCTGCGATCACTGGCGCAAAACCGGTGTTTTGAGCAAGTTCGACGTCGAGTTCAATCTGGCTGGCGCTGCGTTGTTCGGCGTGGCGACATTCGTGCCGCCGTTGATGAAGTACATCGAAAAGTACAACGCCCGGCTGGCTTTCAATTCCAATCTGGTCAAGGTTGACGGGCCGTCGAAAACTGCGTGGTTCGAGGTCAAGGACGCTGCAGGTGTCGTGACCGTAGTAGAAAAAACCTTCGACCTGCTGCACGTCGTGCCGCCTCAGGTCTCGCCGGATTTCATCCGCCAAAGCCCGTTGGCCGACGCCGCTGGCTGGTGCGAAGTGAACCCGCACAGCCTGCAACACGTGCGCTATACCGACGTCTTTGCCTTGGGCGATGTCTGTTCCACCAGCAACGCGAAAACTGCCGCCGCGGCGCGCAAGCAGATCGTCGTGGTAGCGCAAAACCTGCTGGCCCTGCGCAAGCAACAGCCGTTGCCACTCAAGTACGACGGCTACGGTTCCTGCCCGCTGACGGTGGAGAAGGGCAAGGTGATTCTCGCCGAGTTCGGTTACGCCGGTAAGTTGCTGCCGACCTTTCCCCTCGACCCGATTGTGCCGCGCCGTTCAGCCTGGTTCCTCAAGGCGACCTTGCTGCCGTGGTTCTACTGGAATGGCCTGCTCAAGGGCCGTGAATGGCTGACCCATCTGTCCAAGGTTGACTGAGAGAACCCTATGTTGCTGGCCAGTTTTTTCGGCGTTGTCATGGGGCTGGTGCTGGGTTTGACCGGCGCTGGTGGCGGTATTCTTGCGGTGCCGGCCCTGGTGCTGGGGTTGGGTTTGACCATGACCCAAGCGGCGCCCGTCGCCTTGTTCGCGGTGGGCAGTGCGGCGGCGATCGGTGCGATCGACGGTTTGCGCCATGGCCTGGTGCGCTATCGCGCGGCGTTGTTGATTGCACTGCTGGGCGCGGTGTTTTCGCCGGTGGGCATCTACTTCGCCCATCAGTTGCCGGAAAGGGTCTTGATGATCCTGTTCAGTCTGCTGATGGTCATGGTGGCCTGGCGGATGCTGCGCCGGGAAAAGCCCGACGACGGCCCGAGCGATCACGGGCATGCCAACTGGGGCCAGAAGAACTGCATGCTCGATCAGCAGACCGGGCGCTTTTCCTGGACCGCCAAATGCACCGCAACCCTTGCAGCACTCGGCGCGGTGACCGGTGTGGTTTCGGGTTTGCTCGGGGTCGGTGGCGGCTTTCTGATTGTGCCGGCATTCAAGCAACTGACCGATGTGCAGATGCGCGGCATCGTCGCCACGTCGTTGATGGTGATCAGCCTGATCTCGGTGATCGGCGTGATCGGCGCGTTTCATGCCGGGGTGCGGATCGATGGTTTGGGTGGGTCGTTCATTGTCGCCAGCATCGTCGGGATGATCCTCGGTCGAAAACTCTGCGCGCGGGTGCCGGCTCGAGGGCTGCAGATGGGCTTTGCCAGCGTCTGCGTGGTGATCGCTGTTTACATGCTGTTCAGGGCGAGTTTCTGACCGATAGGCGCCGGGCTTGTCGGCGAGGGCGGACAGAAGGACGCTTTCGCCGGCAAGCCTGGCTCCTACAAAAAACAGCCCTGGGGTGCATAGGCCTACACCCTAAGTTCCGAGCCTTGCCGAGTAGCGGTCTTACGCCGTAATTGTCGCGCATTGCCGGCCATTCCAAAGCACTTCAAAACCGCCCCCAAGGCAGCGTATGACACCGCCGGTCCACTTTCGATAATCGCCTCCGACATCAAGTCCCCCGTTGCGGAGCGCGTCATGCACAACAATAAGAACTTCAAGCATCGTTTCTTGCCGGCCTTCATCGCCAGCCTGTCGTCCCTTGGCCTGAGCTCAATGGCCGAAGCCGAAATCATGCTGTACGACAAGGACCAGACCACGTTCTCCACGGATGGCTACATCAACGCCTTCTACGTGAACAGCGACGTGGACCGGGCCGGCGAGCAGTACGACCGGCGCCAGGCGCGGGTGAAGATGGGATTTCTGCCCAACTACCTGGGCTTCAACATGGGCAAGCAGGTCGATGACCTCAAGCTCGGCGCCCGCGCCTCGTTCTGGGTGACCATCAACGACAGCGAAACCAACGGCACCGACACCGCCATCGACGTGCGGCAGTTCTACGGCACGGTGGCCAATCCGGAGTGGGGCGAGGTGCTGATCGGCAAGGACTTTGGCCTGTTTGCCCGCTCCAACATCCTGCTCGACGAATTGCTCGCCGGTTATGGTCAGGTCAGCGATACGTTGGGCCTGGTGGACGGCGGCGGGGTGTCGTTCGGCAACATCGGCAGCGGCTACCCGTACCCGTTCCCGACCTCGCAGATCACCTATCGAACCCCGGTGATGGACGGCTTGCGGGTGGCGGTGGGGATCATGGACCCGGTCGACACCAATGACAGCAGCGCGACGGGCAAGGCGTATCAGGAGAACCCGCGCACCGAGAGCGAGATCACCTATCAGTTCGACCTCGGCGGGGCGAAGATTTACAGCTGGCTCAACGGCAGCTACCAGACTTCGGACAACACCGATTCCAGCGTCGAGTCCGTCACCTCCAAAGGCGTCGGCTACGGCGTGCAGGCGAAGATGGGCGGGCTGTCGCTGACCGGCTCCGGCTTCCAGGCCAAGGGCATCAACCCGTTCTTCACCAACAACGCCGGCGAGCCGACCCTGCGCAATGTCGACAGCGACGGTTACCTGTTGCAGGGCTCCTACAAACTGGGCAAAAACCGCCTGGCCCTGTCTTACGGCAAGACCGAGGACGACGGCAACGGCGTGGTCGGCAGCGGCGCCGATTACGAGACCCGCGGCATTGCACTGTTCCATGACGTCAACGACAACCTGAAACTGGTGGCCGAGTACAACCAGTTCGAAATCAACGGTCACGACACCAGCGCCCAGAATGAAGACACCGATACGTTTGCGGTGGGGGCGGTGTTGACCTGGTAACTGGCTGACTAACCACTACTTGTGGCGAGGGAGCTTGCTCCCGTTGGGTCGCGAAGCGACCCCCCGATTCTAGTCGCGCATCGGCCAGAATTTGGGGGACTGCTTCGCAGTCCAGCGGGAGCAAGCTCCCTCGCCACAAAAGTGTCAGCCATCAAACTTTCAATCCCCCGGCTCTCATCCCATCGAACCACCCACCCGCTACCCAAGTAGCATTCGCCGCCGCCCGCAGGCTTCGTACACTCGTGCCTCATACAGGCGCACCGGCGAGGGGCGAGGATGCAGCAGGTTCAGAACGACGGTGTGGTCAGTGGCATGTCCCAGGCCACGGATGCCCAGCAAGCGGCTCAGGATCTGGCGCGACAACTCTTGCACCCCCACTTGGGTTTCGTGCTGTTCTTCTGTTCCGCCGAGTACGACTTGCAGGCGCTGGGGCAGGCGTTGCAACAGAGCTTCGGCGGCATTCGCCTGGTGGGCTGCACCAGTGCCGGAGAAATCACCCCCCAAGGCTATGGCCGCAGCTGCGTGACGGCGGTGGGGTTCGATCATCGGCACTTTTCCATCTCCACCGAACTGATCGACGAGATGGAGCATTTCAGCCTGATCGATGCCCAGCAAATGGTCGAGCGATTGGTCAGTGGCTGTCGCAGTAACACCCTGGCGCCGATCAAGGGCAACAGCTTTGCCCTGACCCTGCTCGATGGCTTGTCCAGTCGTGAAGAAATGGTTCTGGCGGCCTTGAGCGCGGCGTTGGGCGACATTCCGCATTTCGGCGGATCGGCCGGCGACGACAACTACCTGACCCACACCCATGTGTATTTCGGCGGCGAATTTCACAGCGGCGCGGCGGTGGTGGTGCTGGTCAATACCTGGCTGGACTTCGAAGTCTTCACCACCCACCACATTCTGCCCAGGGCCGAGAAACTGGTGGTCACCGCTGCCGACAGCGCCTCGCGCCAGGTGTTCGAACTCAACGCTGAACCGGCTGCCGAGGAGTACGCCCGACACATCGGCGTCGCGGTGGCCGACCTCGATTATCGGATGTTTGCCGCGCATCCGTTGGCGGTGCGAATCAACGATCAGTATTACGTGCGGGCGATCCAGCAGGTTCATCCGGACCTGAGCCTGAGTTTTTACTGTGCGGTGGAAAACGGCATCGTCCTTACCGTCATGACCCCCGGCCCCATGCTGCCGAATCTGCAAAACCTGTTCGACGGTTTGCAGGAGCGTCTCGGGGACCTGTTGCTGACCATCGGCTGCGACTGTTTTCTCAGGCGTCTGGAACTGGAAGACGGTGGCAATCTCGAGCAGATCGGTGCGTTCTTGCGGAAGCAACGGGTGATGGGTTTCAACACCTACGGAGAACAATTCAATGGCATGCACATCAACCAGACCTTCACCGGGGTTGCCATTGCCCGAGGCCGCACCCCTGGACAGCGCTGACCTTCAGGCGCAGATCGCCAGCCTGCGCCGCGAAAACCACAAATTGCAGCGCATCAACGGCGCGCTGATCGAACGCATCGAATCCGGCATTACCCGGGGCAACGACCCGTATGCCGCGTTCCAGCATTCGGTGGTGCTGGCCGAGCAGGTGCGTGAGCGCACCGATGCCCTGAACCAGGCCATGGCCGAACTCAAGGCCGGCAATCATTTGCTCAGCGAGGCACGGCTGCGGGCCGAAACCGCCCATCAACACTTGATCGACGCCATCGAAAGCATTTCCGACGCCTTTGTATTGTTCGATGCCGAGCAGCGGATCGTGCTGTTCAACAGCCGCTTCAAGGCGTTTTGGGGCAACAGCCGGGTGCGGATCAACGCCGGCATGCGCTTGCGCGAGGTCAAGCGGTTGATGACCTCGACCGGACTGTTCAGCGAAGAACCCCGCGGGCATGCCGACGAAAACCTGCTCTATCGTCTGCACAACGGGCGCTGGCTGCAAGTTAGCGAACGGCCGACTCAGGAAGGTGGGCGGGTGATCCTGTTCACCGACATTACCGACGTCAAACTCAGCGAAACCCTGCGCCGCGAGCAGGCGGTGGCGCAGAAATCGCACTTGTTGCAGCGGGCGGTCGACAACCTGTCCCAAGGGGTGGCGATGGTCAACGCCGAGGGCATTCTGGAACTGTGGAACCGGCGCTTCCTGGAGCTCAGCGGCCTGGCCCCGGTGGCGGCCCATCGACCGTTCGCCGAAGTGATCGCCGACAGCGAATTGAACCTGCTGACCCCGGCCAGTCGCGATCAAAACGGGCGGCACGTGCAGGAATGCGAGCAGCGCCTCTACGATGGCCGGGTGCTGGAAATCCGCACCCATCCGTTGCCCACCGGCGGTTTCGTCAACACCTTCACCGACATCACCGAACGCTACCAGCATGCCGAAGCCCTCAGCGAAAGCGAGCGCTGGATTCGCCTGATCACCGACCATGTGCCGGCGCTGATCGCCTACCTGAATGCCGATCTGGTTTATGAATTCACTAACAAAGTCTACGAGGAATGGTACTGCTGGCCCCGAGGCGTGATGCTCGGGCAGAGCCTGCGCGAAGTTCACAGCGAGCAGCATTATCAGCGCCTGGAAGCCTACGTGGCCCGAGCCCTGGCGGGTGAGAGCGTGACGTTCGAGTTTGCCGAAACCAACATCAACAATCAGGAGCGCTACATGCTGCGCTCCTACGTGCCCAATCGCCTGGCCACTGGAGAAGTGGTGGGGATTTTCGTGTTGATCCGCGACATCACCGAGCGCCGCCGCACCGCCGAGGCGCTGCATCAGGCCTATCAGAACCTTGAGTTGCGGGTGCGCGAACGCACCACCGAGCTGACCACCCTCAATGACCAATTGCTGCGCGAAATCGACGAGCGTCGTCGGGTGGAGTCACGCTTGCGCGAGGCCAAGCTCGAGGCCGAGCAGGCCAACTTGTCGAAGACCAAGTTTCTCGCAGCGGTCAGCCACGACCTGCTGCAACCGCTGAATGCCGCGCGGCTGTTTACCAGCGCCTTGCTGGAGCGCCGGGAGCCGGTGGCCAACGAGACGCTGGTGCGCAACGTCAGCAATTCCCTGGAAGACGTGGAAAACCTGCTGGGCACGCTGGTGGACATTTCCAAACTCGATGCCGGGGTGATCAAGGCCGACATTGCGCCATTCGCCCTCAGCGAATTGCTGGAAAACCTCGCCGCCGAATACACCCAAGTGGCCCGCAGCGAAGGCCTCGAGCTGCATTTCATTCCGTGTTCGGCGCTGGTGCGCAGTGACATTCAGTTGCTCGCGCGGATTCTGCGTAATCTGCTGAGCAATGCCATTCGCTACACCTACAGCGGGCGTGTGGTGCTGGGTTGCCGACGTCATCATCAGCGGCTGACCATCGAGGTCTGGGACAGCGGCATGGGCATTGCTGAAAACCGTCTGGAGGAGATTTTTCAGGAGTTCAAACGCGGTGACGTGCAGCGTCCGGATCAGGATCGCGGTTTGGGGCTGGGCCTGGCGATTGTCGAGAAAATCGCGCGCATTCTCGGCCATCGGATTCATGTGCGTTCGTGGCCGGGCAAGGGCTCGATGTTTTCCGTCGAAGTGCCGTTGAGTGCCACGGCGCCCAAGGCGTTGCCGAATCTGCTGATGAGCGAACCGATGCTCGAGCGCCTGCGCGGTGCACGGGTGTGGGTGCTGGACAACGACGCGGCGATTTGCGCGGGGATGCGCACCTTGCTCGAAGGTTGGGGCTGCCGGGTGATCACGGCGCTGTCGGAGGAGGACCTGGCGCGGCAAGTGGATAATTATCACGACGAAGCCGACCTGCTGATCGCCGACTATCACCTGGATGACGAGAAGAATGGTGTCGACGCCGTGGCCCGCATCAACGCCCGTCGCGCTTCAGCGATCCCGGCAATGATGATCACCGCCAACTACAGCAACGAACTCAAACAACAGATCCGCGAACTGGGCCACACCCTGATGCACAAACCGGTGCGGCCGATGAAGCTCAAGACGGCGATGAGTCATTTGCTTGGTAGGTCTTGAGCTGATCGTCTGATCGTTCCCACGCTCTGCGTGGGAATGCCTCAATGGACGCTCTGCGTCCGCTTTGGGACGCGGAGCGTCCCGGGCTGCATTCCCACGCGGAGCGTGGGAACGATCGATGTGAGTCTCAGCGCCGCAAATACGACCCGAAATCAATATCCCCGGCACTCAAAATCGCCTGTACCCGATTGTGCACATTGAGCTTGCGCAATATTGCCGAGACGTGGGCCTTGACCGTGGTTTCGGCGATTTCCAGGGTGTAGGCGATCTGTTTGTTCGATTCGCCCTTGGTCATGCGCTCAAGCACCAGCAGCTGCTTGCGGGTCAGCGCCTGGAGCAATTCGGGCGGGAAGCTCGGGGTATCATTCATCCGGCGATGGGTGCTGCTTTTTTGCGTGCGGATAATGTCCGGTGGCAGGTACACATTGCCATTGAGGATCTGCTGGATGGCGTCGGTCATCTGCACCCGAGGCGAGGACTTGGTGATAAACCCCACCGCGCCATAGGTGATGGCTTGCAGCACGATTTGCTTGTCCTGCTCGGCCGAGACGATCACCACCGGAATGGTCGGCGCCTCGTTGCGCAGGTTGATCAGGCCATTGAGGCCGTGCATGCCGGGCATGTTCAGGTCGAGCAGGATCAGGTCCAGGTCATCGTGTTCCTGGGTCAGGGCCAGGGCACTGTCGAGGTCGGCGGTTTCCATGACCTCGCTGCCGGGGAAACCGTCGCTGATGACGTTATGAATGGCTTCGCGAAACAGCGGGTGATCGTCGGCAATCAGAATTTTGTACATGGCCTTTCACCTCATTATTTTTGATCCGGGTGTGGCTACAACACGCAAGCGCTCACGTCAGGGAAAGGGCTCGGGCCGGGCCGGCGTCACGGGCAGGTTCGCCGCTTGCCAGGCATCCAGTCCGTCGCGGTACCAATACAGTGTTTTATAGCCTATGGACGCGGCGCGTTTTACCGCGTTCCAGCTCAACCAGCAATCGGAGCGGCAGTAAAAGACCAACGGTCGCGTCAGGTCGCCCGCCGTCAATTGTTGCAGGTGGCGCGCGAAATAGTCCTGCCACGGGGGCGCCAGGTCACCGTCACCGGTATTGGCCAGCCAGTGGCTGCCGGGCAGGTTTTCATGGGGTTGGTCTTCGATGAAACGGCCTTGCAGCCATTGCCGGCGATAGACATCGATCAGCAGCGGATGGGGCGTGTGCTTGAGCAGGTTTTGCAGGGCAGGCGTGTCGATGATACTCGCGCCCTGGAGCTGAGTCGGGGTCGGGCTGCGGTACAGACCGATGCGATAACCCTCGGCGGAGAACAACGCCGTTTCGGCCTGCGCCGCGCCCAGCAACAGGCTCAGCGACAACGCGGCGAGAGAAGGGCACAGCAGAACACGTCGGGCACGCGGCATGGGGGTCAGTCCTTATAGTTATGAACCCATTACATGCCAGTAGCGGTGCGTTGTGAATGCGACGATAGACAGGTAAACCAGTACTAAAGTAGTAATTTTGTGTTGTTCAACACAAATCACACTGGATTATTTGTGAACACAAAATATGTGAACACCTCAGAACTGTGGGAGCTGGCTTGCCTGCGATGAGGTCATCACATCCAGCTCTGATGTTGACTGATACATCGCTATCGCGGGCAAGCCCGCTCCCACAGGGGAATTGTGTTGTTAGCTGGTTTTGCGCAGGGCCGCATGCTGGGGGTTGAAGGTGAGTACGGCGAGCAGGGTGAATATCAGTGTCAGCCCCGCACATACCGCCAGCGCCACCGGGTTGAAGCGTTCATACAGCGCAAACCGCACCAGTTCCACCGCACGAGTAAAGGGGTTCAAGGCGCACAGCCAATACAGCCACTCGCTGGACTCGCGCATTTTCCACAGCGGATACAGCGCCGACGACAGGAAAAACAGCGGGAAGATCACGAAGTTCATCACTCCGGCAAAGTTCTCCAACTGGCGGATGGCGTTGGACAGCAACAGGCCCAGCGCGCTGAGCATCAACGCCACCAGCAGCAATGCCGGCAAGGCCAGCAACAAACCCATGGCCGGCGGTTGCACACCGTACAGCCAGGCAATCGCCAGAAAGGCATACACCTGCAACAACGAAATCAGCGAGGTGGCCAGCAATTTGCTGCACAGCAGGAAGGTCCGGGGCAGGGGGCTGGTCAGCAGCACGCGCATGCTGCCCATCTCCCGGTCGTAGACCATCGACAGCGAACCTTGCATGCCGTTGAACAACAGGATCATGCAGGCCAGGCCCGGGATGATGTAAACCTCATAGGGAATGTAAGTGTCGTAGGGCTCGATGATGGCGATGCCGAGTGCCGCGCGAAAACCGGCAGCGAACACCAGCAGCCACAGCAACGGCCGCACCAGCGCGCTGAGAAACCGCGTGCGCTGCAACACAAAGCGCAGCCATTCGCGCAGTACGATACCGCTGAAACATTGCCAGTAGGCGTTCATTGGGCGGCTCCTGAAGTCGTCAGTCGAGTGAAGGCCGAACCGAGGTCGCCGCCATGTTCCAGGCTCAACGCCTCAGCCTGTCCGCTGGCCACCAACCGCCCTTGGTGCAGGATCAGCAAGTCGTCCCTGGGCTGCACTTCATCCAGCAAATGAGTGGTCCAGAGCACGCTGAGGGTGTGCTCGCGGCACAGGCTGCGGATGTGTTGGTTGAGCGCCATACGACTGGCTGGATCGAGGCCGACGCTGGCCTCATCGAGCAGCAACAGGCTTGGCTCATGCAGCAATGCACGGGCGATTTCCACCCGGCGGCGATGGCCGCCATTGAGATTACGCACCCGTTCGCCACGGCGCTCGGTCAGGGCCTGGCGCGCCAGCTCGGCGTCGACTCGCAGGTTGGTCTGGCGCCGGGACAGGCCATGCAGCGCGGCGTGATAACGCAGGTTTTGCTCGACGCTGAGGTCCAGATCCAACGTGCTTTGCTGGAACACCACGCCCAATTGCTTGAGCGCCGGGCGTGCGGCATTGCGCAACGAACAGCCGCCGACCCGAATATCACCACGCTGCACATCATAAAGGCGGGTGAGCAGGGCAATCAGCGTCGACTTCCCCGCACCGTTCGGTCCGAGCAGCGCCGCAAAGCGCCCCGCTGCCAGATTGAAACTCACCTGACGCAAGGCCTCCCGCGCGCCGTAAGCGAAACTCAGGTCGCTGACTTCAAGGGCGTTCATGGCGTCACCACCACGCCCCACGGATAGCGCCCGACTTTCACCGATTTAGTGACCTTGAGGCTGTCGACATCGATCACCGATACGTCGCCGCTGACGCCATTGGTGGCCAGTAATTGCCGTTGATCCGGGGTAAACGACATCTGCCAGACCCGTCGGCCCACCAGCAGGTAATCAAGGATCTCGAAGGTCTTTGCGTCGATCACCGCCACATGATTGGCCGGGCCGAGCGCGACGAAACCGTACTTGCCGTCGGCGCTGAGTTTGATCCCCACCGGCTGGACTTTGTCCGGGTGCACGCCTTTGATCTGGAAGGTCAGGGTCTTGAGGACCTTGCGGCTGGCGACGTCGAGAATTGTCACGGTGCCGCCGATTTCCGCTGAGGCCCATAGCTGCGAGCCATCGGGATTGAATTCGACGAAGCGCGGCCGCTGATCGACCAGGGTGTTGTCGGCCAGGGTCTGGGTGCTGGTGTCGATCCAATGCAGCATGTTGGTGGTTTCACTGGTGTTCACCGCCCACTTGCCGTCGGGGCTGACGGCCATGCCTTCAGGCTCGACGCCGACGCTGATCTGCCCGAGTACTTTGGAGGTTTCGGTGTCGATCACCGTCACCAGCGCATCGTCCTCGTTGGAGACATACAACCAGCGATTGTTGGGGTGCAGCGCGAATTGCTCGGGGTCTTTGCCCGAGGGCAGTTCCTTGATGATCTTGCGCGTGGCGATGTCCATCACCTGGACCCGGTCCGAATCGCTGGCGCAGATGTACAGCAACTTGTTGTCGTGGGACAGCAACAGGCCGCGCGGGCGCTGGCCGACGGGCAGGGTGTCGGTGACTTGCAGGGTCTGCATGTCGATCAGGCTCAGGCTGTTGTCCTTTTCGTTGGAGACCCAGGCGGTGCTGGCAGCGACGTGCCCGGCGGCGAGCAGCAGGGCCCAGGAAAGCAGGGTGCGGCGCATGGCAGATTCCTTATTGTTGTTGTCGTGAAAAAAGGATCAGAGAAAGCGGCAGCTGACCTCGGCTTTGTCGTAACCCAGGCTGTCCATTTCGTTGACGGGGTGCAGGAAACCGTCTTGCGGCGAGGTGCTGACCAGCGCCCGGGGTTGCACGATGGGGATCGGTTGGCGCAACTGACCGTTCCACGGCCGATAACTGAGCTTGCGACCCTTGAAACCGTCCAGTGGCAATTGATCGCTGACTTCAAGCGTACGAATCGCCATGGCATCGGTCTGACGCAGTTTGCCCACCGCACTGGCGATGCTGCGTACGGCAATCCAGGCGGCGAAATCCCGGTCATTCATCCAGCGCCCGGCCAAGGCTTCGAAGCGTTTCTGCAATTGCGCGGCGCCGTAGGTTTCCACGGTTTTGTGCCAGCCCACCGGCGTCAGGCCCTGGGTGCCAGCGACCGGCCGTGGATACCAGGTCTGGTAGGGCACGTACTCGCCGAAGTCGCCGCGTTCATCAGCCACCAGCACCACGTCGTACTCGGCGGTCTGGGTGAACAGCGGCATGTCGGCCTGGGCGCTGCGGCGCTGATCGTTATCGAAGCTCCAGGCTTTCTCCGCCACCAGTTGCAGGCCGAAGCGTTTGGCCGCCCGGCGCAGGGCGGCGGCATAGGCTTGATCGTCCGCGGTCGGGCCGACGATCAGCAGTGCCCGCTGCCATTTGCGCAGCACCAGAAATTGCGCCAGCGCATCGGCCAGCATCGCCCGGCTAGGCAGGCTGTGCAGCACGTTCGGCAGACAATCGGTGTTGCGCAGGCTGTCATCGGGGCTGCCGGCATTGAACAGCAGGCTGTCGGGTAGCACGGCGCTGAGTCGGCGCAGGGTCTGCGCCGGTGCATTCACCACAAACAGGCGCAGGCCTTGTTCGTATTGGGCTTTGGCCGCTTCGATCAGCGCATCCGGATTGTCGACGCTGGCGCTGACCAGGCTGTAGCTGTGATTGAGAAAGCGCCCGGTACTGTTGCTGTCGGTGATCGCCAATTCGGCGCCGCGCAGGCCGGCATCGGTCGGTTCGGGAATGACGTTCGACAGCAACGGCCCAGGATCGGGGCGATAACCGAGGTAGCCGATCTGCACTTGCAGCGGTGCATCCGCCGCCTGAGTCTGGGTCGCCACCCCGGCGGCGCAGGCAATCGCCAGCAAGTAGATCAAGGCATAAGGGGCGAGCTGGCGCATAAAGGCACTCCATCACAGGTAGCGTCAGCATAGGAACCCTGGGCGGGCGGGGAAATATGCAGAAAGTACCGATGGGCCAGTACCAAGGTAGTAACTCACCCCGGGCGGCGCGGTTTTAGCATGGATTACAACGGCTATTCCTCAAGGGGGAGATTGACCATGCGGATTCTCAAGGCACTGCTCCTGCCGTTTTTGCTGATCCTGACCCTGATCGGCGTCGACAAGCTGCACGGCGCCCGACCCGTATTCGTTGGGCACGCGCCACAAGCCCTACTACCAAGGGAGTAGGCCGCGGCCACCAAAGCAGCATGGGGTTGGCGCAAAGCCGTTCCTAAGATGGGTGCCATAGCCTCTTCAAAGAGGTTTTGCGTGCAATCTTGAGGGCAGAACAATGACAACAAAACGCAACGCCTTGCTCGTTGCCGGACTGCTGGCCGGTTTCATCAACGCAGGTTCCGTCTGGGCCCACGGCAACGTGGTACCCCAAGCCGTCGAAACCCAGGGACTGACCCCGATCAAGGATGCCGGTGTGCAGGTCGATGCCGATGGTTGGGCGGCGGCGAACCCTTACCGTTCCTCCCCGGAACGCGAAAAAGCCGTGCAAATCGGCTCTTCGGCCTACAACCAGAACTGCGCGGCCTGTCATGGCCTGGAAGCCAAGTCCGGCGGCATCGCCCCGGACTTGCGCATGCTCGACGCCGGTGAGGCCGGTGATGAATGGTTCGTCGAACGCGTACGTCATGGCGCCGTGCGTGACGGCCGGGTGTACATGCCGAAGATGGCCGACTACCTGAGTCAGGAAGCCTTGTGGGCGGTACGCACCTACCTGGACAGCGTGCGCGTCGAGGAGTGACCCATGCGTTTGCTCGCGGTGTTGATCAGTGCTGTATGGCTGTGCTGCCAGACAGCGCAGGCGCAGGTCCGTAGCTATGACGAAATGATCGCCGCCGCCGAGCTGAAAGTCGCGGTGTACAAGGATTTCGCGCCCTACAGCTTTGAGAGCGCGGGCGAGGCTCGCGGAGTCGATGTCGAACTCGCCCAGGCCCTGGCCAAGGCCATGGGCGTACGCCTGAAACTGATCTGGGCACCTGCCGGGGAAAAGCTCGACGACGACCTGCGCGATTACATCTGGCGGGCCAGTCAGTTGCACAATCAGCAACTGGCCGACCTGATGATGCGCGTGCCCTACGATCGCGATTACGCACAGAAACGCAATGAACTGGGTGAACTGGAAAACGGCCATGTGGTGATGTTCGGGCCGTACCAGACCGAACAATGGCAAGTGGCCTATGACCGTCGTCGGCTGGACTCAGTGGCCAGCGTCGCGGTGTTCCAGCAACACCCGATCGGTGTTGAAGTCGACAGCGTGCCGTCGTTTTACCTGACCTCGGTGTTCAACGGCATGCTCGCCGCCAAGACCCATCACTACCCGGGCGTGCCCCAGGCGTTTGCCGCGATGAAGGCCGGTGAAGTCGACGCGGTAATGGCCATGCGCGGCGAGATCGACTGGCAAGTCCATCAGGCCGCCGACCCGCAAGTGGCGCTGGCGGAAAACGCTTACCCGAACATGGGCAAACAGCTTTGGGAGATCGGCATGGCGGTGCATGAAAGCAATCGGCAACTGGCCTACGCCGTGGAAGAGGCGCTGGAAGCGTTGATTCGCGAGGGCTCGGTGAAAGCCATTTATGCCCATTACGGCCTGCGGTATGACGTGCCCGAGATGTATCAATAGTGAACTGGCGAGCGAGTTGTCTGTTGGCCTGCTGGTTGCCCTTGGCCGCGAACGCGGTTGACGTCGAGCCGGGTAAAGACCCGGTGCCGTCGGTGATGTGGGGGTTCTATCACAAGCAGATGCTCGGCGACGCACCGTTCGTATTCGACGAGCGGGTCAAGTTGCTCGCGCCACCATTTGCCGAAGACGCCCGACAAGTACCGCTGGAAATCGATGCCCGGGCGTTCAAGGGCGAAGTGGTGCGAATCCTCGCCTGGGCCGAACTCAATCCGCTGCCGAAAATCGTCGACTTCCAACCCTTGACCGGTGTGCTGCCATGGCTGTCGATCCGCATCCGCGTTGAACAGGCCACGCCGTTGCGTGCGGCGGTACTGACCCGCGATGGGCTATGGCATGTCGGCTCGACCCTGATCGATGCGGCGGGCGGCGGTTGTACGGCGCCAAGCGTGGTGCGTACGCAACCGGGTTGGGAGGAACGCATCGGCGAAGTGCTGGGTGGCCGTTATCCCCGTGGTGAATTCAGTCGCGTGCGTTTGCAGGTGGCGCATCCGATGGACAACGGCATGGTCAGCGGTATCCCGGAATTTTTCATCAACCAGGCCGAGCTGCGCGATCAAAACGATCAATTGCTGGCGCGTCTGGAGTTGTTCCCGGCGGTCAGCGAAAACCCCAATCTGGCCTTCGATATCGAAGGGGCAGGGCAGACGCGCCTTGTGCTGCGCGACAACAGCGGCAATCAATTCGATGCGGCCATTCCCTGACAAGGAGCGAGTGATGCGCTGGATGCTGTTGTTGTTCATCAGTCTGAGCCTGCCGGCCCTGGCCGATCCCGATTACGCACTCAAGCCCCGGCAGATCGCCGAAGGCACCTGGCTGCTGGAAGGCAGTACCGACAACTTCGCCAAGAGCAATGGCGGCAACATCGTCAACACCGCGTTCATCGTCACGGAAAAAGGTGTGGTGGTCATCGACACCGGGCCGTCGAAACGCTATGGCGAGGCCCTGCGCAAAGTGATTGCGGCGACCACCGATAAACCGGTGATCCAGGTGCTGCTGACCCATCACCATCCTGATCATGTGTTGGGCAATCAGGCTTTCACCGACGTGCCGATTGGCGCCTTGGCCGGTACCACCGAACTGTTGCGGCAACAGGGTGATGCCATGGCTGAAAACATGTATCGGCTGGTGGGTGACTGGATGCGCGGCACCGAAGTGGTGTTGCCGACGCAGGTGCTGACGCCTGGCATGCACAGTTTTGGGAACCACGATCTGCGCCTACTGAGTCTGGGTGGGCACACCGGCGCGGATCTGGCTATTCTCGACCAGAAAACCGGCGTGCTGTTTGCCGGGGACCTGGTGTTTTATCAACGCGCCCTGACCACGCCCAACAGCCCGGGGCTGTCGGTGTGGCTGGCCGACATCGCGACCCTGCAGGGCTTGCCGTGGACACTGATCGTCCCCGGCCATGGGCCGGTGGCCACGGATACAAAACCGTTCGAGCAGATGCGCGACTACCTCACTTGGCTGGACCAACTGATGCGCGACGGCGCGGCCAATGGCAGCGACATGGCCGAGATGATCCGCAGCCCCATCCCCGAGCGTTTCGCCGGCATCAGCCTGAGTCGTTATGAGCTGATCCGCAGCGTCAGCCATTTGTACCCGCGTTACGAACGGGGGGAGATGAGGCGGGTGGATTCGGGCCAGCACTGATGATCGTTCCCACGCTCCCGCGTGGGAATGCAGCCCGGGACGCTCCGCGTCCCTTCCGGAGCCGAACGCGGAGCGTCCGTTGAGGCATTCCCACGCAGAGCGTGGGAACGATCAATGTCGATCACAAAATCTGCGACCGACCCGGTACTAAGGAACTAGCAATCTCAGCACTGCGGGCAATTGTTGCAAGGGCGGCGGCGCCCAAGAATCTGCACCAGACCGGGAAAATTTCCCGGGTATAACAAAAACCGCAGAGGCAGCCGTCATGACCCAACCCGCACGTCGCCAACCCTTCGTTTTGAGCATGCTGCTCAGTGCCATGCTGTTGTCTGGCCAGGCACTGGCCGCAGTCTCCGATCAAGACATCCTCCAGGATCCGAAGAATCCGGAACAGGTCGTCACCAATGGCCTGGGCGTCCAGGGTCAGCGCTACAGCCCGCTGGACACCCTCAATGTCGACAACGTGAAGGACCTGCGACCGGTCTGGGCCTTTTCGTTCGGCGGGGAAAAACAGCGCGGTCAGCAAGCGCAGCCGATGATCAAGGACGGCGTGATGTATATGACCGGCTCCTACTCGCGGGTGTTCGCGGTGGATGCGCGCACCGGCCGCAAGCTCTGGCAATACGACGCGCGCCTGCCCGATGACATCCGTCCGTGCTGCGACGTGATCAACCGTGGCGTTGCGCTGTATGGCGATCTGGTGATTTTCGGCACCCTCGACGCCAAGCTCGTGGCCCTGAACAAGGACACCGGCAAAGTCGTCTGGAGCAAGAAAGTTGCCGATCACAAGGAAGGCTATTCCATCAGCGCCGCGCCGTTGGTAATCAACGGCAAATTGATCACCGGTGTGGCCGGCGGCGAGTTCGGAGTAGTGGGCAAGATCGAAGCCTACGACCCTAAAAACGGCAGCCTGCTGTGGAGCCGGCCGACCGTCGAAGGCCACATGGGTTATGTCTACAAGGACGGCAAGGCTGTAGAGAACGGCATCTCCGGCGGCGAAGCCGGCAAGACCTGGCCGGGCGATCTGTGGAAAACCGGTGGCGCGGCCCCTTGGCTGGGCGGCTACTACGACCCGGAAACCAATCTGTTGCTGTTCGGCACCGGCAACCCGGCACCGTGGAACTCGCACCTGCGTCCTGGCGACAACCTCTACTCGTCATCGCGCCTGGCGCTGAACCCGGACGATGGCACGATCAAATGGCACTTCCAGAGCACGCCCCACGACGGTTGGGACTATGACGGCGTGAACGAACTGGTGTCGTTCAACTACAACGAAGGCGGCAAGGAAATCAAAGCCGCGGCCACGGCGGACCGTAACGGTTTCTTCTACGTGCTCGATCGCACCAACGGCAAATTCATCCGTGGCTTCCCGTTCGTGGACAAGATCACCTGGGCCAGCGGCCTGGATAAAAACGGTCGGCCGATCTACAACGACGCCAGCCGTCCGGGTGCGCCGGGCTCCGAGGCCAAAGGCAGTTCGGTGTTCGTCGCGCCAGCGTTCCTAGGGGCGAAAAACTGGATGCCGATGGCCTACAACCGCGACACCGGCCTGTTCTATGTACCGTCCAACGAATGGGGCATGGACATCTGGAACGAAGGCATCGCCTACAAGAAAGGCGCGGCGTTCCTCGGTGCCGGTTTCACCATCAAACCGCTGAATGAAGACTACATCGGCGTGCTGCGCGCCATCGACCCGAAAACCGGCAAGGAAGTCTGGCGCCACAAGAACTTCGCACCGCTGTGGGGCGGGGTGCTGACCACCAAGGGCAACCTGGTGTTCACCGGTACGCCGGAAGGTTTCCTGCAGGCATTCAATGCCAAGACTGGCGAGAAAGTCTGGGAATTCCAGACCGGTTCCGGCGTGCTCGGCTCGCCCATCACCTGGGAAATGGACGGCGAACAATACGTCTCCGTGCTCTCCGGCTGGGGCGGCGCGGTACCGCTGTGGGGCGGCGAAGTGGCCAAGCGCGTCAAAGACTTCAACCAGGGCGGCATGCTCTGGACGTTCAAGTTGCCTAAAGACCTGGTAGCCAAACACTGATCGCTGCAACTGATCGTTCCCACGCTCTGCGTGGGAATGCAGCCCGGGACGCTCTGCGTCCCAAAAGCCGAACGCGGAGCGTCCGTTGAGGCATTCCCACGCAGAGCGTGGGAACGATCACCTACTACCAAATAACGAGAATCCCCCTGCCAACGGCGCATTCGTCTGGCAGGCGGGGCTCTCTACTATCGGTTCATCGCCTGTTGGCCTGACAGGCATCGACCCAGACAGAGGCCCACCATGATCTACGCACAACCCGGAACACCCGGCGCCGTCATTTCCTTCAAACCGCGCTACGGCAATTTCATCGGCGGCGAGTTCGTCGCTCCAATCAACGGCGAGTACTTCACCAACACCTCACCGGTCACTGGTGAAGTGATCGCCGAGTTCCCGCGTTCCAGCGCCGCCGACATCGAAAAAGCCCTCGACGCCGCCCATGCCGCCGCCGATGCCTGGGGTAAAACCTCGGCGCAGGATCGTTCGCTGGTGCTGCTGAAAATCGCCGACCGCATCGAACAGAACCTGGAAATCCTCGCCGTCACCGAAACCTGGGACAACGGCAAGGCCGTGCGCGAAACCCTCAACGCCGACGTGCCTTTGGCTGCCGACCACTTCCGTTATTTCGCCGGTTGCATCCGCGCTCAGGAAGGCGGCGCCGCCGAGATCAACGAACTGACCACCGCCTATCATTTCCACGAACCGCTGGGCGTGGTCGGGCAGATCATCCCGTGGAACTTCCCGCTGCTGATGGCCGCCTGGAAACTCGCCCCGGCCCTGGCGGCCGGCAACTGCATCGTGCTCAAACCCGCCGAACAAACACCGCTGTCGATCATGGTCTTCGCCGAGCTGATCGCCGACTTGCTGCCGGCGGGCGTGCTGAACATCGTCCAGGGTTTCGGTCGCGAAGCCGGTGAGGCGCTGGCCACCAGCAAGCGCATCGCCAAGATCGCCTTCACCGGTTCCACCCCGATCGGCGCGCACATCATGCATTGCGCCGCCGAGAACATCATTCCGAGCACCGTTGAACTGGGCGGCAAGTCGCCGAACATTTTCTTCGAAGACATCATGAACGCCGAGCCGCAGTTCATCGAGAAAGCCGCCGAAGGCCTGGTGCTGGCGTTCTTCAACCAGGGCGAAGTCTGCACCTGTCCGTCCCGGGCGCTGGTGCAGGAATCGATCTACGAGCCGTTCATGGCCGAGGTGATGAAGAAGATCGTCAAGATCAAGCGCGGCAACCCGCTGGACACCGAAACCATGGTCGGCGCCCAGGCGTCCGAGCAGCAATACGACAAAATCCTCTCGTACCTGAAAATCGCCCAGGAGGAGGGCGCCGAACTGCTCACCGGCGGTGCGGCCGAGCGTCTTGAAGGCGACTTGTCGAGCGGCTATTACATCCAGCCGACCCTGCTCAAGGGCCACAATAAAATGCGTGTGTTCCAGGAAGAAATCTTCGGCCCGGTGGTGGGTATCACCACCTTCAAGGACGAAGCCGAAGCCCTGGCGATTGCCAACGACAGTGAGTTCGGCCTCGGCGCCGGCCTGTGGACCCGCGACATCAACCGCGCCTATCGCATGGGCCGGGCGATCAAGGCCGGGCGCGTCTGGACCAACTGCTACCACCTGTACCCGGCCCACGCCGCGTTCGGTGGCTACAAGAAGTCCGGTGTCGGCCGTGAGAACCACAAGATGATGCTCGACCATTACCAACAGACCAAAAACCTGCTGGTGAGCTACGACATCAATCCGTTGGGGTTCTTCTAACCCGCAAGAACACCACAAACCAAAATGTGGGAGCGGGGGGGGGGGGGGGGGGGGGGGGGGGGGGGGGGGGGGGGGGGGGGGGGGGGGGGGGGGG
>NZ_JBXAOA010000062.1:0-19521 GCF_058802325.1 Pseudomonas sp. GW822-FHT02E03
CCCCCCCCCCCCCCCCCCCCCCCCCCCCCCCCCCCCCCCCCCCCCCCCCCCCCCCCCCCCGCTCCCACATTGGTTTTGTGTCGTTATCGAGGGAGGATGTATTGCTCGATCGCCTGGGCCGCGCCGTCTTCGGTATTGGCTCCGGTCACCACGTCGGCCTGACGCTTCACCGCCTCTTCCGCCTGCCCCATGGCGATCGACAACCCGGCCCGGTGAAACATCGCCGGGTCGTTGCCACCGTCACCCATGGCGGCGGTCTGCTCCAGCGGCACCCCGAGAAACTCGGCCAGTGTCGCCAATGCCTCGCCCTTGTTGGCTTTCATCGCCGTCACGTCCAGATAGATCGGTTGTGAACGCGAAACCTGCGCCTGCCCTTCGACCTTGGGCAGCAACTGCGCTTCCAGCTCGATCAACAGCCCGGCGTTGTTGCTGGCCGCGACGATTTTGTCGATACGTGCAAGGTAAGGCTCGAAATTCTCGACCACCACCGGCGGATAACCCAGGCCGTGCTGCTCTCGCGGGACCATCGGGCCGTACTGATCCTGCAACAGCCAGTCGCCGCCACTGAATACCCAAACCTCAATGTCCGGCTGATCGGCAAACAGCGTCAGCGCCGTCAGCGCCGCCGTTGCCGGCAAATAATGTGCAACCAGCACACTGCCGTCCGGGTTTACGAGGGTGCCGCCATTGAAGGCCGCCGTCGGCAGATCGACACCCAGGGCTTCGATCTGTTGCAGCATGGCTTTTGGCGGACGTCCGGTGGCCAGGCTGAACAGTACGCCAGCCTCGCGCAAGGCGCGGACCGCTTCGATCGTGCGCTGACTGAGGCTGTGATCAGGGAGCAGTAACGTGCCGTCCATGTCGCTGAGCAGAAAACGGATGGGCTGTTGCGTTATCTCACTCATCCGACGCTGTGCCAGACGCGACCATCGCGGGTGAGCAGTTCATCAGCAATCTTAGGTCCGTCTTCGCCGGCCGCGTAGTTCTCCACCGTTGCGTCCTGCTGCCAGGCGTCGAGGAATGGCTGCACGGCGCGCCAGCCGTTCTCGATGTTGTCGGCGCGCTGGAACAGCGTCTGATCGCCAGTCAGGCAGTCATAGATCAGGGTTTCATAGCCGGTCGATGGCTGCATCTCGAAGAAATCCTTGTAGGCAAAACCCAGCTCGATGTTGGCCATGTTCAACGCCGGCCCCGGCCGCTTGGCCAGCAGGTCGAACCACATGCCTTCGTTGGGCTGGATCTGGATCCGCAGGTAAGTCGGCTGCAACTCATCGACCTCGGTGTCGCGGAACTGCGCATACGGCGCCGGCTTGAAGCAAATGACAATCTCGGTGTCGCGCGCGCTCATGCGCTTGCCGGTGCGCAGGTAGAACGGCACGCCGACCCAGCGCCAGTTGTCGATCATGACTTTGAGCGCGACATAGGTTTCGGTCGTGCTGTCGGGCGCCACGTTGGCTTCCTGGCGATAACCGGGCAGCGGCTCGCCATTGATCTGGCCGGCGGTGTATTGGCCGCGCACCGAGTTGGCTCGCGCTTCCTCGGTTGACCAGGGGCGGATCGCGCCGACAACTTTGGCTTTTTCGCCGCGTACCGCATCGGCGCCAAAAGCGGCCGGTGGTTCCATGGCCACCATCGCCAATAATTGGAACAGGTGATTGGGCACCATGTCCCGCAGGGCGCCGGTGACCTCATAAAAACTGCCACGGGTTTCCACGCCGACGGTTTCGGCGGCGGTGATTTGCACGTGGTCGATGTAATGGTTGTTCCAGAAGGCTTCGAACAGGCTATTGGAAAACCGGCTGACCAGAATGTTCTGCACGGTTTCCTTGCCCAGATAGTGATCGATCCGGTAGATCTGCTTTTCCGTCATCACTTTGAGCAAGCACGCGTTCAAGGCTTCTGCGGTATGCAGATCGGAGCCGAAAGGCTTTTCGATCACCACCCTTCTGAAGGCATCGGGGGTTTCTTGCAGCAATCCGGCAGCACCGAGACGCCGCACCACTTCGCTGAAAAAGCGTGGCGCGGTGGCCAGATAGAAAATCGCATTGCCCGTGCCGCTGTCGGCGATTTTCGCCGCCAGCGCTTCGTAGGTGCGTTCGTCAAGGAAGTCGCCCTGGACATAGCTGATGTGCTTGGCCAGTTTGGCCCACAACGCCGGATCAAGGGCTTGATCGCCCTTGCCGACCTTGGCCGCCACTTCCGCCCGAATGAAATCTTCGAGTTTTTTGGCGAAGGCTTCGTCACTGATAGCGTTGTGATCAACGCCGATGATCCGCAGTCCATTCCCCAGCAAACCGTCGCGACTCAGGTTGTACAGCGCCGGCATCAGCAAGCGCTTGACCAGATCACCATGGGCACCGAACAGAAACAGCGTGGTAGGCGGTGCGGGTTCTGCCTTGGATTTCCTGCGGATCACATGGGTCATTTTTTCGGGGTCTCCACATGGCCACCGAAGCCGAAGCGCTGGGCCGAGAGAATCTTGTCGCCAAAGGTGCCTTGCCCGCGCGAACGGTAGCGCGAGAACAGCGAGTTCGACAGCACCGGTACCGGCACCGATTGCTCCATGGCCGCTTCGATGGTCCAGCGACCCTCACCGCTGTCAGCCACCGAGCCTGAGTAGCCGTCGAGCTTCGGATCGCTGGCCAGTGCGTCGGCGGTCAGATCAAGCAGCCAGGACGACACCACGCTGCCACGACGCCAGACTTCGGCGATGTCGGCAACGTTCAGGTCGAAACGCTGGTCTTCCGGCAGGTTGGTGCTGGCTTTGGTCTTGAGGATGTCAAAGCCTTCGGCGAAGGCTTGCATCATTCCGTATTCGATGCCGTTGTGAATCATTTTCACGAAATGGCCAGAACCGGCCGGGCCTGCATGGATGTAACCGCGCTCGGCGCGATCGTCATCGGACTGGCGATCCTTGGTGCGCGGGATATCGCCCATGCCCGGGGCCAGCGTTTCGAACAGCGGGTCAAGACGCCTAACGGTGTCGGCATCGCCGCCGATCATCATGCAGTAACCACGCTCCAGACCCCAGACGCCGCCGGAGGTGCCGACGTCGATGTAGTGCAGGCCTTTTTCCGACAGGGTTTTGGCCCGGCGGATGTCATCCTTATAGAAGGTGTTGCCGCCATCGATGATGGTATCGCCCGCTTCAAGCAAGGTACTCAGGGTGTCGATGGTGTCTTCGGTCGGTGCGCCGGCGGGCAGCATGACCCACACCGCGCGTGGTTTGGCCAGGCCAGCGACCAGGGCTGGCAAGTCGGCAACACCGGTGGCGCCTTCTTCAGCCAGGGTATCGACAAAGGCGCTATTGCGGTCGTAAACAACGGTGGTATGTCCGTTGAGCATCAGGCGCCGCGCAATATTACCGCCCATGCGGCCCAGTCCAATAATCCCGAGTTGCATGTACTGATGCTCCCTACTACAAATAAAGTGTGTCAAAGGTTATAGCCCAACGCGACTCATTCGAGTTAGTCCAGCGTATGGGGATGAAGTTTCCGGGCATTGTGCCCGATCCAGACTGATAACGTCGGGAATCGTACCGAAGACACAACGACCATGAAAAATAAAAAAGTTCCCTTCAGGGGCAAAAGAAATCAAAATTGGCGCCGATAGTAAGTGAGCACCCGAATTCGGGAGCGAACTTACAGTTGAGACAGCCATTTGCGAGGTGAGCAATGGGCACCGTACACACAGCACTGCCAGCACAAACCCTTTACGTCACGATCCGTCGCGATGAACTGCGCCAGTTGAAAGATGAGCGCGACCAGTTGAAACGGGAAGTCGCGCAATTGCGCCTGCTGACCCAAGGCAATCAGGCTCAGCCTTTGCCTGTCACCCAACGTGCTCCCCACGCCTGACCCCCTCGTTTGAATCGGAAGCAGCCGCTGCTGTTTCCGACTTGCTGCAACCCTGCCAGCTCTGGCAACTCACAAAGTTTTCACACCTTATTGTTGATACTCCGGCTCATTGTGGCCGCTCGGTATCCACGCGGCGCCCGTTCGTCTGCGACAAGGAGAGTGCCGACGGCAGAAGTAATTATCAGGCTGGAGTGCTGAATGGCTTTGTTTAAACGCAGCAAAACGTCTGCGAAAGGTTTTGATTGGGCAGGATTTCTCTGGTTGTTTCTGTTCTTCTGGTATTTTTCCGGCATCACCCAACTGCTGATTCAACTGACAGGTACTTCCGGTTTTGCCGGGTTCCGTCAGGCCTTTGTGATGAGCGCCATCTGGCTCGCGCCGATGCTGCTGTTCCCCAGACAAACACGGGTGATGGCCGCACTGATCGGCGTGGTGCTGTGGGCCTGTTCGATGGCCAGCCTCGGTTATTTCTTCATCTATCAGCAGGAATTTTCCCAGAGCGTCATCTTCATCATGTTCGAATCGAACGTGTCTGAAGCCGGCGAGTACATGACCCAGTATTTTGCCTGGTGGATGGTACTGGCGTTCCTCGCCCACACCGCGTTCGCGTATTTGCTGTGGACCCGTTTGCGCCCGGTATACCTGCCACGCGGCCAGGCATTGGTCGCGGCGACGGCGATTCTGCTGGCCGTGGTCGGTTACCCGCTAATCAAGCACACCGCACGCAGCGGCAGCCTGGCGGGCGGCTTCGAGAAGTTCGAAACCCGCATCGAGCCCGCCGTGCCTTGGCAGATGGCCGTGGCCTATCACCGTTACCTCGATACCCTGGCCGGCATGCAAGACATGCTCGACAGCGCCAGCAAAATTCCACCGCTCAAAAACCTCACCGATTCGATGGCCAATCAGCCGGCGACCCTGGTGCTGGTGATCGGCGAGTCCACCAACCGTCAGCGCATGAGCCTGTACGGCTACCCTCGGCAAACCACTCCGGAGCTGGACAAGCTCAAGGATCAACTGGCCGTCTTCGATAACGTCATCACCCCGCGCCCTTACACCATCGAGGCGTTGCAGCAGGTG
Organism: Pseudomonas sp. GW822-FHT02E03; assembly: GCF_058802325.1. Taxonomy (NCBI): domain Bacteria; kingdom Pseudomonadati; phylum Pseudomonadota; class Gammaproteobacteria; order Pseudomonadales; family Pseudomonadaceae; genus Pseudomonas; species Pseudomonas sp. GW822-FHT02E03. The sequence continues at coordinate 4,935 of NZ_JBXAOA010000062.1, forward strand.
CTGACCTTCGCCGACGAAGAAAACCCGGACCTGTACCTGTCGACGCCGTCATTGGTCAGCATGATGAAACAGGCGGGTTACAAGACTTTCTGGATCACCAACCAGCAGACCATGACCAAGCGCAACACCATGCTCACGACCTTCTCCGAACAGGCCGACGAGCAGGTGTACCTGAACAACAATCGCAACCAGAACGCCGCCCAGTACGATGGCGACGTGATCGAACCGTTCAACAAGGCCCTGGCCGATGCAGCGCCACGCAAGCTGATCGTTGTGCATTTGCTCGGCACGCACATGAGCTACCAGTACCGTTACCCGTCGACGTTCAACAAGTTCACCGACCGCAAAGGTGTTCCGGACGGCGTGCGTGACGATCAGGTGCCGACGTACAACAGCTATGACAACGCGGTGCTGTACAACGACTTCGTGGTGTCGAGCCTGATCAAGGACTACGCCAAGTCTGATCCGAACGGCTTCCTGCTATACCTCTCCGACCATGGCGAAGACGTCTTCGACTCCGTTGGCCATAAAACCCTGGGCCGCAACGAGAGCAAGCCGACGGCACCGATGTACACCATTCCGTTCATGGCCTGGGCTTCGCCGAAATGGCGCGAAACCCATGACTGGAGTTTTGCCGGCGACCTGAGCCGGCCGTACAGCAGTTCTCAGCTGATTCACACGTGGGCGGATCTGGCAGGCCTGAGTTTCGATGAACTGGACCGCAGCAAAAGTCTGGTCAGCGACAGCTTCAAGCCTCGGCCATTGATGATCGGCGACCCTTATGCACGTAAGCAGAGGCCGTTGATCGACTTCAGCCTGATGAAACCCAAGGGCGCACCTATCACGCCGGAAGTCGTTCAGCAGTAATTCTGGCGCGGATCCTGTGGGAGCGGGCTTATGTGGCGAGGGAGCTTGCTCCCGCTCGGCTGCGAAGCAGTCGCAAACCCTTTACATGCGGTTTAACTTTGAAATGCCGGGGTCGCTGCGCGACCCAACGGGAGCAAGCTCCCTCGCCACAAAAGCCCCACTCCACAACAAGCTCGCTCCCAAAGGACTGCGAATTAAAGCGCCTTGGTCCAGAACAGCATCCGCCCGTGCGCCGGGTCGAACATGCCTGGCGAAAAACCGAATTTGCCGTAGGCCCCCTGAGCCACTGCATTACCTTCCAGCACTTCCAGGGTGATTTTGCAGCAGCCGCGCTGGCGCGCGATGTCTTCGACTTTGTGCAGCATCTTCTGACTCAGCCCCAACCCGCGAAACTTCGACACCACCGCCACATCGTGCACGTTCACCAATGGCCGGCAGGCGAAGGTCGAAAAACCTTCAAAGCAGTTGACCAGCCCTGCCGGTTCGCCGCCGACAAACGCCAGTACGCTGAAGGCATGGGGACGTTTGGCCAGTTCCCCCGGCAGTTGTCGCAATCTATCGGCGGGTAACGGGTGACCGCCGCCCATCGGGTCTTCGGCGTAGTGGTTCAATACAAGACAAATCGCCTCGGCATGCACCGGGTTGGTGTAGCTGGCCTGAAGCACAAGAATTTCTGCGGATTCCATTTCCATCCTCAATCACACAAGTTGCCCCAGCTCGCTTCTTGCGCACTGAAAGGTCTGACGACCTTATCGCGAGTGCCGGTGTGCCGACAACCGGATCCTGTTGTGATCGTTCCTCCTCAAACACCCCAGATCAATGACTCGGTCCATCCCAACTCAGCAAAATCCTCAGCCCTCAGTTTTGCCTCACCGGCACAGAAAAACTCGTCCAGTTGCGGCGGCTTGACCGACGTGCCACTGAGCATCGCGTGAACCTGCCCGCGATGATGAATCTGATGCTCCAACAAATGGGACAGCATGCGCAAACGGCTGTCATGTTGCGGGGCGTCGCGCGCGATGGTCACGAGCCGTCCTAGGTCTGCGTCGCGCAGTTGCTCACAGTAGGCAATCAGTCTACGGTCCACCAGGGCTTGCTCGCGCTTGAGATCGGCGCCGTGGGCGAACGGCTCGTCTTCGTTGAAAAACACGTAGCAATCGGGATGCGGTTCGTCACCGCGCAACTCCCGCTCCAGTGCATCCACATAGAACCAGTCACAGGTCAGAATGTGATTGAGGGTCGCGCTGAGGCTGGGAAAGAAACTGACTCGCGGCGCTGCCAGTTCGGCCGGGCTTAGCTGAAGCCAGGCCTTGGCCAGTCGGTGATTGGCCCAGGCGTTCTGATAGGCCATGGTCAGCAAATGGTGGGACAAGGGCTGATTCATGTTCGCTCCTCCCGGATATCAAACCTCGGCGAAACGTTTGAGCTGCATTTCCTGCAGACGACTAAAGGTGCGACGAAACGGAAACTCCAGATAGCCCTCGGTGTACAACGCCTCCATCGGCACCTGCGCTTCGAGGTACAGCGGCACCTTGCGGTCGTAGCATTCGTCCACCAGGGCGATGAACCGGCGCACGCCGTCGTCGTGCACCGACAACTGCGGCAACTCGCGATCCCCCGCCGCCACCCGTTCGACGCCGTCTTCAGTGCCGCGGGCGATGCGCCCTTCGCGTTTTTGCGCGCTGAGGTTGGGCACGTCGCTCAACAGAATAGCGCTGAAGGTATCGCACAGGGCCATGAAGTCCATGGCGGCAAATGGCTGCTCGCAGAGCTCGGCGTAACGGCACCAGAGCACGGTTTGACTGGCCTGCATGACATTGACCGAACGGTAGCCGATCTTGACCGGATCGCTGGACAGCGACTGGCCGACGGTCAAGGCTTTGAACACCTCGCTCAATGCGCCAGGCTGACCCGGTACATTCACCCAGTAACGCTGCAGACCGGCGCCAGGATGCAGGCGATGATCTTCCCCGCCATCCACCGCAATCACTTGCATGTGTTGCTTGATCGCAGCAATAGCCGGCACAAACCGGTCACGGTTGAAGCCATCCGCGTATAGCTGATCCGGCGGCTGATTGGAGGTGCAGACCACCACCACGCCCTGCTCGAACATCACCTGAAACAAACGTCCGAGAATGATCGCGTCACCGATGTCGTTGACGAACAGTTCATCGAAACACAGCACGCGCACTTCCTGGCTCAGCTCGCGGGCCAGCGCTTTCAACGGGTCGGCGGTGCCGGTCAATTGAAAGGAGCGCTGATGCACCCAGCCCATGAAATGATGAAAGTGCTGACGCCGGGCCGGGACGCGCAGGTTTTGGTAGAACTGATCCATCAACCAGGTCTTGCCCCGCCCGACCGGGCCCCAGAGGTACACGCCGGTGACGGGCGTGCGGTCTTCATGCAAGGCTTCGTGGCATTTTTGCAGCGCCCACACGGCGTGTTCCTGGGCTTCGTCCTGGACGAAGCCCTTCTGTTCGATGGCGTGTTGCCAGGCGCTTAAGGGAGAGTCGACATTCATGCGCGGCAGTATAGGTAAAACGCAATCCATGTGGGAGCGGGCTTGCTCGCGAAGGCGTCGGGTCAGCCAACATCAATGTTGAATGACACACCGCTTTCGCGGGCAAGCCCGCTCCCACAGGTTCCGCGCCGCGACACAACGCCGGGTTACAGCGAGATGTCCAGCCGGGCAATCTTGCCCTGTTCATTGAGGCGGAACATGTAGCGCAGTTCCAGCGGGCTGCCAGGGAACGTGCCGGAGATCAGGTTGTGCACCAGCACTTTGCCGGTGCGCAGTTGAACGTCGAGCACCTCGACCCGGGGCTGATAACGTTGTGCGGTGTCTTGCATCCATTGGGCGATGGCTTGTGTGCCGACCTGATGCTGCCCCTCATCGAACACATTGGCATCCTCAGCGAAAAAACTGGCAACCCTCGACGTGTCGCGAGCATTGGCAGCGGCAATGTAGGCGGCAATGGCGGGGGCCAGTGAAGAGGCTGGATTGGACATGTTTACGGCTCCTTGTGAGTTGATTCTGGAGCCATGCTAAAACAAGCCTGTGTCAATTCTTGTCAGGAGTGAAACGCCCTGCTTCGTCCAGTTGCATCTGCTTGCGCCAGGTGCGCAACAGGTCGCTGCGCCGCCCCGGATAGCGCTCACCCTGCTCGCTGGCGGCCGAGATCCGGTCGGTGCGAAAGGTGCGATAGGCACTGCGCAACTCACACCAGGCGACGATGATCCGCACCTCGTTGAGAAAACCCAGGGCCAGTGGCCAGATCAGCCGCTGACTCGGTACCTGATTGGCGTCCGCGTAGTCGATGTGCAGCTTGGCCTGATCGCGGATGGCTTGGCGAAACACGTTCAAAGGCACGGCATTTTGCGGATAGCCATAACCCGGCGGCCCCGGCAGCACCGTCGGGTTGCGCAAGGCCTCCTGGGCGGCGGGGTCGAGTACCGCAGCGATCTTTGCCAGGGCATCGGCCGCGGCTTTGCCCAACACCTCATCGCCACGCTGATCCACGTAGCGCAAGCCGAGCACGATGGCTTCGGTCTCATCGGCATTGAGCATCAAGGGCGGCAGAAACAGGCCGCTGCGCAACACATAGCCGATCCCCGCCTCGCCAAAAATCGGCGCGCCGAGCGCGGTAAGTTCAGCGATATCGCGGTACAGCGTGCGTTCGGAAATCTCCAGTTCGCTGGCCAATGTCGCGGCAGTCACCGGACGACTTTTGCCCCGCAGCACTTGTAACAAAGTCAGTAAACGGCTGGTTCGCGACACGGTCGGCAGGCTCTTTCCTGAAAAGTCGTCGGAGCTTAGCAGAGGCTGCTGTCAGAAACTGGCAGGAGCGATAAGACCTCGCTCGATGGCCTGGCACTGATCAAATGTGGGAGCGGGCTTGCTCGCGAAGACGACTTAACATTCAACACTTCTGGTGGCTGACACTCCGCTTTCGCGAGCAAGCCCGCTCCCACATTGGCTTGTGTGTTACCGATCGACCTTGTGTTTGGCCACATACAAACACAGCATCTCCATGGCCAATGTCGCCGCCGCCAGTGAGGTAATGTCCGCGCTGTCGTAGGCCGGCGCCACTTCCACCACGTCCATCCCCACCAGGTTGATCCCGCGCAAGCCGCCGAGGATTTCCAGCGCCTGCACCGTGCTCAAGCCGCCACACACCGGCGTTCCGGTGCCCGGCGCAAAGGCCGGGTCGAGGCAGTCGATGTCGAAGGTCAGGTACACCGGGTGATCACCGACCCGGGCACGAATCGCCTCGACGATCGCCTCGCACCCTTGCCGATGCACCTGCCGCGCATCCAGTACCTGAAAGCCCTGATGATCGTCATTGGTGGTGCGCAACCCGATCTGCACCGAGCGCGACGGATCCACCAACCCTTCTTTAGCCGCATGCCAGAACATCGTGCCGTGATCGACGCGCTTGCCCTCCTCATCCGGCCAGGTGTCGCTGTGGGCGTCGAAGTGAATCAATGACAAGGGGCCATGCTGACGGGCATGGGCCTTGAGCAGCGGATAACTGATGAAGTGATCGCCGCCAAACGTCAGCATCGCGCAACCGCCGCTCAGGATGTGCTCGGCGTGGGCTTCGATGCTTTCCGGCACCGACTGCGGCGTGCCGTAATCGAAGGCGCAGTCACCGTAATCGATCACCGCCAAGTGATCGAACGGGTCGAACGTCCACGGCCAATGGCGTTCCCAGGCGATCCCGGTGGACGCCGCCCGAATGCCGCGCGGGCCGAAACGCGCGCCGGGGCGGTTGCTGGTGGCAGTGTCGAACGGCACGCCGCTGACCACCACGTCGACGCCACGCAAGTCGCGGCTGTAGCGGCGGCGCATGAAACTGGTGATTCCGGCGTAGGTGCTTTCGGCGGCAGTCCCGTAAAGACTGTCGCGGGTCATGGCCTGATCGTTCTGTGCAGGGACGTCCATGGTGTATTCCTTGTTATTGGCTTATTGGCGGCTACGGAAAGTGGTCCACAGGCGGGTGCGCTGACGCATGTCCTTGAGGCTCATGCTGCGGTCGGCGTACAGCCGTTCACGCACCTCGCTCTGCGGGTAGATGTCGGGATCGCTGCGCACCGCCTCATCCACCAACGGCGTCGCTGCCCGATTGGCCGTGGCGAAGAACAGCGTGTTAGTCAGCGCCGCGACGGATTCGGGGCGCAACATGAACTCGATGAAGGCCCGGGCGGCTTCGGGGTGTGGTGCGTCCTTGGGAATCGCCAGGTTGTCCTGCCACACCAGCGTGCCCTCCCGCGGAATGCGGTAGGCCACCTCGAACGGCTTGTTGGCCTTGCGCGCCTGATCGGCGGCCATGCTCGCGTCACCGTTGTAGGTCAATGCCAGGCAGACGCTGCCATTGGCCAGATCGTTGATCTGCCGCCCGGTGGCGACGTACAGCACCGACGGCTGTAACTGACGCAACAGTGCATCGGCGGCTGTCAGATCAGCCTTGTCGGTGCTGTAGGGATCTTTACCCAGATAGTGCAGCGCCAGGCCAATCACCTCTTGGGGCGAATCGAGAATGGCGATGCCGCAGTCTTTGAGCTTGCTGGCGTATTCGGGCTTAAACAACAGGTCCAGACTGTTGAGCGGTACGTTGGGCAAACGTTGTTTCACCGCTTCGACATTCATCCCCAATCCGAGCGTGCCCCAGGTGTAAGGCACGCCATACCGATTACCAGGGTCGACCGCCGCCAGCTTTTCCAGCATGTCCGGGTCGAGGTTGGCGTAACCCTTGAGGCCATCGTGAGAGATTTCCCTCAACGCGCCCGCCGCCAAGCCGCGTGCCAGAACGCTGGACGACGGCACCACCACGTCGTAGCCGCTGCCGCCGGTGAGCAGCTTGGTTTCCAGCACTTCCGGCGCATCGAACGTGTCGTAGCGCACATGGATGCCGGTTTCCTTTTCGAACCGTTGCAAGGTCTCGGGCGCGACGTAATCGGCCCAACTGTAGAGATTGAGGACTTTTTCCTCGGCCTGGGCCGGCACGGCCATGGCGAGGAACAGTGCGGGTAAACACAGCTTGAAGAGCGGAGCCATGACGAACACCTGACCGGAGGAAGTGACTGCAGGATGCGTCGTCAGTTACAGTGGAAAAATATCAAGTTAATTATCCTGACTTTATTGCGGAGTAATGTTTGATGCTCGGTCAACTTCATGACCTCGACCTGCACCTGCTGCGCCTGTTTGTCAGCGTGGTGGAATGCGGTGGTTTCAGCGCGGCTCAGGGTGAGCTGGGGCTGAGCCAGTCAAGCATCAGCCAGCAGATGGCCAGGCTCGAAACCCGGCTTGGTTATCGGCTGTGCAGTCGCGGCAAGGGCGGGTTCAAAATCACCCCCAAGGGCGAACAGCTGCTCCTTGCCATTCGCACCTTGTTCGAGTCGATCGAAGCGTTCCGCCATCAATCCAACGGCGTGGCCGGACGCTTGATCGGCGAAGTGCGCCTGGGCTTGTCCGAAGCACTTGATCAATCGGTGCTGCAACGGGTTGCCAAGGCGATCCGGCGCTTTCGCGAACGGGACGAGTCGGTGCGTATCGAGTTGATCAGCGCCATGCCCGGCGAAATGGAGCGGCTGTTGCTGCAACAACGGCTGGACCTGGCGATCGGCTATTTCTCGCAGGCGCAAAGCGCTTTTGACTACCGCGAACTGTTCACGGAAACCCAGCACTTGTACTGCGCCCCCGGGCATCCGCTGTTCACCGATGAGGCACCTGACGATCAGGCGCTTCAGGTCTGCGACCGGGTCGATCATCCCTACCGCTTCCTGCGCAGTGACGAGCCGTTTCAGGGGAAGATGTGTTCGGCGCGTTCCGAACAGGTCGAAGGCACCCTCGCCTTCATTCTTTCCGGCAAGCACGTTGGCTACCTGCCCGATCACTTCGCCCGCAGTTGGGAAGACAAAGGGTTGCTGCGCGCCGTGCGCCAGGGCGACATGAGTTTTGAGGTGGCGTTCCATCTGGCCCGCCATCGCGCACAGGTGCCGGGGGATGCGCAAAAAGCCTTTGAAGAGGACTTGCTTGCGGCGTTTGCTTGAATAGCAGGGGCTTGCGTCAAGCGCAATCCATGTGGGAGCGGGCTTGCTCGCGAAGAGACCGTGTCAGTCGACATTAATGTTGCCTGGTATACCGCCTTCGCGAGCAAGCCCGCTCCCACAGGTTCTGCATCTGACTGACTGGCAGTGTGGCAAGCGATCGCGTTGTACGTTGCCCTCACTGCCCGCGGCTGGCATCCTGCGCCTCCATTTTCTGACCCGGCCCGCCTTTCGGCACGCAAATCACCATGACCGCCTCTGAAATAACCGCCTCCCCACGCAACAACGACCTCATTTACGGCCTCGACGATCGCCCCCACCTGACCGCCACGGTATTCGCCGCCCTGCAACACGTACTGGCGAGTTTCGTCGGCATTATCACGCCGACGCTGATCATGGGCAGCGCCCTTGGCTTGCAAAGTGAAGTGCCTTATCTGATCAGCATGGCGCTGTTCGTTTCGGGGCTGGGCACGTTTGTGCAGGCGCGGCGGTTCGGCCCGGTCGGCTCCGGTTTGCTGTGCTTGCAAGGCACCAGTTTCTCTTTTATCAGCGTGATTCTCAGCGCCGGGTTCATGGTCAAGGCGCGCGGCGGTGGCACCGATGAAATCCTCTCGACAATTTTCGGCGTGTGCTTTTTCGCCGCGTTCATCGAAGTGGTGCTAAGCCAGTTCATCGGCAAGTTGCGGATGCTGATCACCCCGGTGGTGACCGGCACCATCATTACCCTCATGGGCCTGTCGCTGATCAAGGTCGCCATGACCGACATTGCCGGCGGTTTCGGTGCAACGGATCTCGGCGCGGCCAGCCATCTGGCGCTGGCGGCACTGGTGCTGGGAACCATCGTGGTGTTGAACCGGGTGGATGTGCCGTTCCTGCGCTTGGGCGCGATCGTCATCGGCCTGGCCCTCGGTTATGCGGTCGCGTGGTTCATGGGCCAAGTCGATTTCACCAGCCTGCCCGCCGTGCCGCTGATGAGTGTGCCCGTACCGTTCAAATATGGTTTCTCATTCGACTGGGTCGCGTTTGTGCCGGTGGCGGTGATTTTCCTGGTATCGCCCCTGGAGGCTGCCGGTGACCTGACCGCCAATTCGATGATTTCCCGGCAACCGGTCAAAGGCCCCATCTATATCCGCCGGATCAAATCCGGATTGCTGGCCGACGGTCTCAATTCGGCGATGGCTGCGGTGTTCAACAGCATGCCGATGGTGACCTTCGCCCAGAACAATGGCGTGATCCAGCTCACCGGCGTAGCCAGCCGTTATGTGGCGTTTTTCATCGCGGGCCTGTTGGTGGTGCTGGGGTTGTTCCCGATGATCGGCGCGGTGCTGCAATTGATGCCGAAACCGGTGCTCGGCGGCGCCGAGCTGGTGATGTTCGGCACCGTGGCAGTGGCCGGGATCAAGATCCTCGCCGAGGCCGGCCTGCATCGGCGCAACATGCTGATCGTGGCGATTTCCCTCGGCATGGGCCTGGGCGTCGCGGCAGTGCCTGAAGTATTGCGCGAGTTGCCGAAGGCGTTGCACAACATCTTCGAATCACCGATCACCGTCGGTGCGTTGTGCGCTATCGTGCTGAATATCTTCCTGCCCGAAGAATTCATCGAGCTGGAAGAAGACGAGTTCGACCCGGAAGCCTCGGTGCTTCAGGTGATGCAGAACCCGGATGTTGCGGCCAAGGGTGAACCCGTTTCACCTGCGGCTGTCGCACAGTTAGACCGTGCGTAATGCTCAAGAGCCGAGCCACGAGCGGCTCGGCCTTTTTCTTTACGAGAACCTGTCCATGCGCAGATTGTTTGCCCTGTCCCTGTCCCTCCTGTTGCTCTCCCTGAGCGCCTGCGCCCTGTTCCCCCAACACGACCCGCTGAACATCAACGTGGTCGGTATCGAGCCACTGCCAAGCCAGGAACTGGAAGTGCGTTTCGCGGTAAAACTGCGCGTGCAGAACCCCAATGAAACGGCGATCGACTACAACGGAGTGGCCCTGGATCTGGAGGTGAACGGTCAATCACTCGCCTCTGGTGTCAGCGACCAGTCGGGCTCGATCCCACGTTTTTCCGAAGCGGTGATCGTGGTGCCGGTGAGCGTTTCGGCCTTCTCGGTGCTGCGTCAGACCCTCGGGCTGGGTCAGACGCAGACACTGAACAATCTGCCTTACGTGCTTCGGGGCAAACTGGCTGGTGGCGTGTTCGGCACGATGCGTTTCCTTGATCGCGGCAAACTCCGCCTGCCGGAGCCGACCACCGGCACGTGGTAACGCTCACGGTTCGGCCCGCGGCTTAACCGGATCGATCACCTGGGTCACACAATGTTTGAGGCCTTCTACGTGCCAATTGGCCCACAGCCGACGTTTGCCGGTGCTGTCTTCATCCGGCTCTATCGCCAGCCAGTTTCGAGCGGCAATCAGGTAACGTCCCCGTGCACCGATGGGCAACATGGTTCCGGTGATGCCGTAGTCGATCTGCTCCTGGTGCTTGCCAATGGACTCCAGAAACTGCACCGCCAACACCGGCGGTGCAGGATGCACGACCCCGGTTGAAATCAATTGGTAGATCAATCCCGAACCATCATTGCGATGCCGGGACAACGTCGATTCGATCACACAGGCCCCTGCCACATGAACATCACCGGACACCAGCGTGACCTTGCATGACTCGGCGTGGGCGAAATCCAGCAATCGCATGATCAACCGCTTGCGTTCGTCCCGGTGAGGCAGGCTTCGCCAATGGTCGCGCAAATCGTCCTCGAGTTCCTGTTGCCCCGAAATCAGGTCCAGTGCCTTTTCGGCCGCCTGCAAATCAAGGTAACCCACGGGAATACTCGACATCAGCAGCAAGTGCTTATGCCCCTTGACCTTGCCCAGCCAGGCATAAATCGCATCCCAACTGACGGGCGAAATGATCCGGGTTTGCCGAGCCGGCGGGGTCGTCAAATCCGGCGCACGCTCACTGCGCAAGTCGGGAACCAGCAATGCCAATTCACCCAAGCCGGTAAACCCCAGGTGAAAGCCGTCAGCGGTATCGGGAATCGCACAAGGGTGGGTATCAGCGGACGGTTTGAGGTGAGGATGAGTCTGGATCAGTTGCTGCTGGAAAATCCTGAAATAGCGTTTGGCCGTGGCAAACAGCCCCTGGAATACCGGGCTTGAATGCAATATCTCATCGTAGGAACCCCAGCCATCGATGATGTCATGGTCGTCCCACATCATTACCGTCGGAACGGCGCTGAGCAGCTTCGCGACCTCAGGCTGTTTCCAGCGCTCCAGGTAGAGTCTGGCGAAGAACTTGTCCAGATCGGCTTCGATCACTTTGCTGTAGACCGCCTTTTTGCGCTCGGCGAAGGGTTTGGCAAACCATGTTTTCATCGACGACACATTGCTGCGCATATCGTCGCTGTAAACCTGATCGCCCCCCATCAACAACAGGTGATAGGGCTTGCTTTGATGAGCCCCCCACATGTGCTCCCAGCGCTCATGGTTCCTGTCCACCTTCTCCATGTCCTTGGGGTCCGAAAAGCCGTTGCACGACACATAGGCCATGCGCGGCGACTGGCCCTCGGCCGGAACGACGAAGTTGGCCTGCGCGCCCTCTATCTTGATCGTGTAAGTGGCGGCAACAGCCTGGTCTTGCAGCGCTTTTAAATCGATGCGCCAGACGCGGTACTGAGGACTGAGCAACGGGATATCGGCGATGGCCAACGGTTTGCCGGCAGTGACACCGCCGGGTACTTTTACGCTGGGTGATGTCGCGCCCAAGGGTAAAACCACTAGAGCAGACACGTTATAGACATTACTGTTGATGCCACGAAATTGCAGAATCGGGCCGAGTGACAAACTCATGGACAGTCCATCCGTTGACAGGGGTGTGAACGCCTGGAGACTAGACGACAATCACACCCCCCGACGGATTATGCGTTGAACCGCACGCCCGGTTTGGCCCGCTCATCCACCGTCAATTCAAATATGTCCGGGCGCGCGTAGTGCCCGACCACGTCGTAGTCGTAACGGGCGCGGATCAGGTCGTCGGTGTCGATTTCGGCAGTCAGTAAACCCGCCTCGTCACGCAGCGGCCCGGCGAGAATGTCGCCCATGGGTCCGACAATCACGCTGCCGCCGGCAATCAACGGGCGTTGCGCCGGCCAGTTGGCGATGTCCACGCCCAAGGCTTGCGGTGAGGCCTGGACCTGACAGGCGCTGACGACAAAGCAGCGTCCTTCATGGGCGATGTGGCGCATGCTCACCTGCCACATTTCCCGCTCGTCCACGGTCGGCGCGCACCAGACCTCCACGCCTTTGGCGTACATCGCGGTGCGCAGCAGCGGCATCATGTTTTCCCAGCACACCACGGCGCCGATTCGCCCGACCTGACTGTCGATCACCGGCAAGGTCGAGCCATCGCCCTTGCCCCAGATCAGCCGTTCGGTGCCTGTGGGCATCAGCTTGCGGTGCTTGGCGACCAGTCCGGCCTGCGGGTCGAAATACAACGCGGTGCAATATAACGTGCTGCCCGCGCGCTCGATCACGCCGATCACCAGATTGGCGCCAGTGCGTGAAGCCAACCCGGCCAAGGCTTCAGTCTCGGCACCGGGCACGTCTATGGCGTTGTCGAAATACCGCGCAAACGCTTCACGACCTTCCGGCAGTCGATAGCCGAGTTGCGTACCGAAGCCCTCGCCCTTGGGGTACCCGCCGAGCAACGCCTCCGGCATGACTACCAGCGCGGCGCCGGATTCAATAATGGCGGTTTCCCAGGAGAGGATTTGATCGAGGGTTTCAGCCTTGCCGCCGGGCAAGGCGCCGATTTGCAGCGCAGCAACGATGGACTTGGGCATCGCGGTGACTCCGTCAGTAATGAGGTGTTGCTCATTCTCCGGCGCCACAGGATCATGAATAAAGCCCAACTCACTGCTGATTGATATGAACCAAATGAATATCGCCACCGTCGACCTCAATCTGCTCAAAGTCTTCGAAGCCCTGCATGAGGAATCCAGCGCCAGCCGTGCCGCACTACGTCTGGGCGTGACGCAATCGGCGGTCAGCGCGGCGTTGCGTCGATTGCGCGAGGTGTATGGCGATCAATTGTTCGTGCGTACCGGCCGAGGTCTTGCGCCGACGCTCAAGGCCAACCAGTTGAAACCGGTGGTCAGCGATGCGCTGAACAAATGCCGCCAGAGTTTGGCGATGGTCGATCCGGCGGCGAATCATTACGACGGACGTTCGGTGACGGTGGGTTTGTCGGATGATTTCGAAATCGCCTACGGGCGACGATTGATTGAAGAGATCGCTCGCTGCGCGCCGAAATTGCGGCTGATCTTTCGCCAGACCCATAGCCAGATCGTCGCTCGGGCCTTGATGGAACGCAGCATCGATCTGGCAATCACGGCAGGCGGATTTGCCGAGCGCTTGCTCAGTCGTCAGGTGCTGGGTGAAGGCGATTATCTGTGCCTGGTGGATCCCCTCAGTCTGGCCGAGGGGCAGGAGACTCTCAGCCTTGAGGCGTTCGTCGCCCGCGAACACATTCTGGTGTCATCGGGCGGTTTTATCGGGATTACCGATGAAGGCCTGGCGGCGTTGGGGCTGAGTCGGCGGGTATGCGCGTCAACCACACACTTTGCCGCGTTGCCGCATCTGCTCAAGGGCAGTCAGGCAGTGGCGACTATTCCAGCCCATGCGGCTCGAAGTATCGCCGCGCTCAGCGGATTGGCGCTGCTGCCCTGCCCTTTGGCGCTGCCACGCTATCCGATCGAGCTGGGCTGGCGCACCAGCACGCAGCTCGATCCGGTGGTGTTGAAAGTGCGCGAGGCGATTATCGCGACCTTTTCCCAAACGTAAGGGAATGGTGTCTGGACGTTTATTTAGCCGCCATCAGGCGATTGACTTCACTGCGCACCATGTTCGCGAATTCCGGGGGCGACATGCCGTCGAGTTCGGCGCGGACCCACTCGGCCCATTTGCCTTTGCGCTTGGCACGCTCACCGAACAACCGTGCGGCTTCGCCCTTGGATTTACCCAGGTTGTTTTGCCAGAGTTCGAACAGACGGGATTTTTCATCTTCAAGCGCCGCGCGCTCGGCAAGGGGTTTGTCGGCCAGATTGAAGCTCATGGGAGTTACCTGCTGCATAAAATAGGCGACATCTTACACTGTAGGAGGAAATGTCCTGCCCTGGATTTTTCTTCAGGGTGGAGTCGCCACGCAAAATTGCTGCAACTTTTGCCATGGCGCCAGACTCCATTGTTCACTGTCCATTCACCTGCAAGGAGTACTCTAATGGCCCGCAAAATCATCGATCAAGCCGCCGAGGATCAAATCAAGGATCAGGTCTTCAGCGAACTTCAGGCCCTGATCGAAGAGTCGGAAAAACTGCTGAAAAGCAGTGCTTCACTGGTCGGTGAAGAAGCGGACACCCTTCGAGGGCAAATCGCCCAGAAGCTCCAGCAGGCCCGGGGTTCAGTTTCCAGTATGCGTGACCGGACCAGGCCCGCGGTCGAGGCCAGTGAAATCTACATCGGCGGTCATCCCTGGCAAACCGTGGCTATCTCCGCTGGATTCGGTTTGGTGGTGGGGCTGTTGTTGGGCCGTCGTTAAGCCAAGCGCAACCTATGTGGGAGCGGGGGGGGGGGGGGGGGGGGGGGGGGGGGGGGGGGGGGGGGGGGGGGGGGGGGGGGGGGGGGGGGG
>NZ_JBXAOA010000063.1:0-19312 GCF_058802325.1 Pseudomonas sp. GW822-FHT02E03
CCCCCCCCCCCCCCCCCCCCCCCCCCCCCCCCCCCCCCCCCCCCCCCCCCCCCCCCCCCCCCCCCCGCTCCCACAATGGATCCGTGGTGTTGGTTAGTTCAGGGTTTAACGCGGTGGATAGTTCGCCAATATCCGCCCGACCGTCTCGTGGATTTTATTGCTACGATCCTGCGGGTTCGGTGTGCGACTAAGCGTCTGCTCGTCGCTGCCGCGCCACACCAGTTTGCCGTCCTTGCCATCGAGCAGGTCGATCTGAATGGTCGCCACCTTGTAACTGATGTTGCGCGTTTCGTTGTACATCGGCCCGCCCCAGTAGCCGTACCATGGGCCACCATAACCACCGCCATAGTGAGTGGTCACCTGCTGCTGACGATCTTCGACGATCAGGTAGGCCTGCACCCTCAGATCCGGACTGGCGCCGGCGGCGGCCGGACGCAAGCCGCGCTGATCCAGTTGATCGGCAACGGACTGGCGGATGCGTTGTTCGGTCAGGTCACTCATGATCCGTGGATCATCGGGGCGGTATTGCACGGCGGGCTCTTTCCAGCTCCAGCTACGATAGGCGGCAAAGTCGCGGCTGGCATCGAAGTCATGATTGACCTGGTTGGCGGCGCAGGCAGTGAGCAGCGCGGCCATGGCCAGTAAAGCGAGACGGCGGAACATGATTTTTCTCCGATAGAAGACATGCACCTGCGGGAGGCTTCCTGTACGGGAAGCTAACTAGGAGGATACGCCGACATAGCCTTTTCGACAGCTTCGCGTATGGCATCGGCACGCTCGCTCTGGCTGCCCTGGCTGCTGGTTTCGGCACTGGCACTCCATACCGGCTGGCCGGTGCTCGCGTCGAACAGCTCGATACGCACCACCACGACTTGTACCTGATAAGTGCGGATGACCGGCACCGTGTTGTACATGCCGTAACCGCTGCCGTAGCGGTTATAACCGCCGCCGTAATAACCCCCGCCGTAACCATAGTCGTCCTGCACCTGACGCAAGCGGGTTTCCAGATGCAAATCGGCGCTGACCAACAGGTCCGCCGGGCGGTTGTCGTGCAGTGGGCGCAAGCCGCGTTGATCCAGGGCATTACTGACCACTTCGGCCATCTGCGCCGAGTCGGCCCAGGCCGTGCCCGGTGGCAGGCGTCCGTTGAGCCAGGCCCAGCTGCGATAGCGACCGTAATCGCGTGGCGGCGCCGGGTAGGCGCTGTGGTCGAAGGTGGTGGCGGCCTGAGGCGGTGCCGGTGGCAGGGGATTGGAGGTCGCGACATAAGGGTTGCTGCCCTGACAAGCCGCCAACCCGAGACAGATCACCAGTAACCCTGAACGACTTTTCATTTCGCGCTCCGCTCAGATCGGCCGACAGATCCAGTGCAGGTAGCGCCCAAGCCCGGCGAAGCTTGGGTGACGGCGGTGGGCCAGTTCCATTTCCAGCAAGTCTGGTAGTTCGACGCGGGCCTGGAATTCCACTGGCATGTAGTCATAAAAAACCCGCACCCCACTCTGCGTTTCGACCTGCCACATGCTCTCAAGTTGCGCCGCCAGTTCCCGTGGATCCAGTGGCTGCTGCGGCGTCAGGCTCTGCTTTTCGCCGGCCATGTCGTTCTTGCGCATCTTGCGGAAATGCCCCTTTAGCAAGTTGCGGTAGATCAACGCATCGCGGTTGTAGAACGCCAGGGACAACCAGCCGTCCGGCTTCGTCAACTGATGCAGTACCGGTAAAATCGCATGGGGTTCGGCCAGCCATTCCAGCACGGCGTGGCATAGCACCAGGTCGTAGGGTTCAGTGAGCTGACCGAGCAGATCCTGCCACGGCGCCTGGATGAACGTCGCCGTCTGCCCCGCTTCGGCGAAGCGCTGGCGGGCACCTTCAAGCATCGGTTCAGCTGGTTCGGCGAGGGTCACCTGATGACCGCGCTCGGCCAGCCACAACGACATGTGGCCCAGGCCGGCGCCGATGTCCAGTACGCGCAGCGGGCGGTCCGGCAGGGTTTCGGCCAGGTCGGTTTGCAGCACCGCGAGCCGGATCGCACCTTTGGCGCCACCGTAGATTTTTTCAGCGAAACGGGTCGCCAACTGATCGAAATGACGGTCGCTCATCAGCTGAACCGCCGTTCGCTGTCCGCGAGTTTGCTGCGCACCACGTCATTCATGTCCAACCCCAACTCGCTGCACAGCAGCAGTAGATACAACACGATGTCGCCGACTTCCTGCCCGACATGGGCGAGCTTGTCCGCCGGCAACTGGCGTGACTGGTCTTCGGTCAGCCACTGGAAAATCTCCACCAGCTCGGACATTTCCACGCTCGCGGCCATGGCCAGGTTTTTCGGGCTGTGAAATTGCCGCCAGTCATTGCGGTCGCGAATGGCGTGCAGGCGTTCGGTCAGTTCAACAAGGTTCATCGGGCTCTCCTGAAGGCGTATAGCTTCAGGGGGATGGCGGGTGAAGGCAAGATCTATGTAGCAGCTGCCGAAGGCTGCGTTCGGCTGCGCAGCAGTCGTGAATATGGCTGACGCGCTCTGCCTGACGTACCGCAATTTCCGGTTTGACGACTGCTGCGCAGCCGAACGCAGCCTTCGGCAGAGATGTTTGCGCCATACTTGGACGGTCGGGAACTCGACAGCACGATCAGTAGCCCAACGGTCGGATCCGGCAACCACGCCACCACTCCATCAGGACGTACACATGCAGGTAGAAAGCTTTTTCGAATGGCTCGGCCAGATAATCGGTTCGGCCATCCGGTTCATCATCGACGCCCTCAGTGGTCTGTTCAACCTGTTGAGCAACGCCGGCAGCAATTTTGTCGAAGGGTTGGCCCAAGCGCTGGGCATGGACACTTCGATCATCAGCATCATCACGCTGATCATCGGGCTGATGTTGCTGTGGGCGGCGATCCGCGCCTTCATGAACGCGTCGATCATCATGGGGATTATCTGGTTGTTGCTGGGATTGTGGTTGCTGAGCTGGATTGTTCACTAATCCCATTTTTTCTGCCCTGATCGTTCCCCACGCTCTGCGTGGGAATGCAGCCCGGGACGCTCCGCGTCCCTGACAATGTGACGCAGAGCGTCACAGGAGTCATTCCCACGCAGAGCATGGGAACGATCATGAAAAACAATCTGCCGCTACAATGCAGGCGCCCCCAAGGAGCCTGCATGCCCAACCTGATTGCCGACTGGCGCGACCGTCCGACCCATCGTCGAGTCTGGGCGCTCGCCGCCCCGATGATTCTCTCGAACATTTCCGTACCGCTGGTAGCGCTGGTCGACAGTACCGTCGTCGGCCATTTGCCCCATGCTCATCAACTCGGCGCTGTCGCGGTGGGCGCCAGTCTGTATACCTTTCTTGCCTGGGCCATGGGCTTTCTGCGCATGGGCTCCACCGGGTTCGCCGCCCAGGCTGCCGGGCGCGGGGATGGCGCAGCGTTGCGGCAGATTTTGCTCCAGGGTCTGTTGTTGGCCATGGGCCTGGCCATCGTGTTGGGCGCAGTGGGCGTGCCGCTGAGCGGGGTCGCGTTGCACTTCATGCAACCGTCGGCCGAGCTGGATCATCTCACCCGCGAGTTCTTCCACACGCGGCTATTTGGCTTGCCGGCGGCGCTGGCCAGCTACGCGCTGGTGGGCTGGTTCCTCGGCACCCAGAACGCTCGGGCTCCGTTGGCGATTCTGCTGAGCACCAATCTGGTCAACATCGCGTTGAACCTGTGGTTCGTACTCGGTCTGGAGTGGGGCGTGGTCGGCGCGGCCCGGGCCTCAGTGATCGCCGAGTGGACCGGCGCGCTGATCGGCCTGTTCATGACCCGCAAGGCTCTGCGCGCCTATCCCGGCCATATCGCCTGGGCAGCGCTGGCGTTGTGGCAGAGCTGGCGCCCATTGCTGGCGGTCAATCGCGACATCTTCATTCGCAGCCTGGCATTGCAGTCAGTGTTTTTCCTGATCACCGTGCAAGGCGCGCGGCTGGGCGATGCCACGGTTGCCGCCAACGCGTTGCTGCTCAACGGTCTGCTGCTGACCGCCCATGCGCTGGACGGTCTGGCTCATGCCGTAGAAGCCCTGTGTGGACACGCCATCGGTGCTCGCGACCGAGAAGCCCTGCGTCGGTCATTGGTGGTGGCGTGCGGTTGGTCGTTGCTGGCGAGCGTGGGGTTTGCCTTGCTGTTTCTGTTCGCCGGGCACCTGTTCATCCAGATGCAGACGGACATCCAGAGCGTGCGCGATACCGCATTCCTATACCTGCCTTACCTCGCGGTGCTGCCGCTGATTGCCGTCTGGAGCTACCTGCTCGACGGTCTGTTCATCGGCGCCACCCGCGCCCGGGAAATGCGCAACGGTATGCTGCTGACGGTGATCCTGCTGCTGCCCTTCGCCTGGGCGCTGCAAGGCTTGGGCAACCATGGACTGTGGATAACCTTCCTGTTGTTCATGTTGCTGCGCAGCCTGACCCTTGGTGCATTCGCCTGGTACTTGCGCAAGCACGATAGCTGGTTCAAAGGATAACGAGGGCCGGCCTTCACGTTCAGGGTTGATCGTTTTGCCACCGGTTGCGCAGGCTATCGAGACGCTCCTGCTGGCTGGCTCCCGACAATGGCTGCCCGGTCGCTGCGTCAGGATGCAGCAAGCGCAACCATAACCAGTCATCGAGCACCGCACGTTCGCTGAATCCCAGCGCCTGCCCTTCCTGCAAGTAAGCCCACAAGCTGTTGTAACCGGTGCCGGTGGATCGGCTCCAGCGCCAGGCGTGTTGTTCCAGCAGGCAGGTTTGCAAGGTGTCTCGCTGACGCAGGCTGAGGTTTTCTTCAATGGCCAGCGGCCGGACGGCAAGCCGCGGATTGAACAACTGCTGCCAGCCCTGACAGCCTATCGCCCGGTCGGCCCAGGTGCCACCGAACCAGCGCAACTGATCGATCGGACCGAGCCAGCGACTCAACTCCTGCGCATCGCAGGCATCGAAAAAATAACTCGCCGTGTGTGGATTGTAGTAACTCAACAAGGCCCGGTGATGCAGACCCAGCGTGACCGTGAGCATGCGTCGCAAATGCTCCAGCAACTGCGATGGCGTTGCTTCACTGGCTAGCAGCAATCCGCTCCAGATGTGTGGCGCACTTTGGCACAGCTCGGTCAGTGCCGGGCATTCGCGAAGGTCGACCAATACCGGGCCGTACTCACGCAACGGGTGAAACTCAGTGCCTTCGAACAGGCGGAACCATCGGGCATGAGCAAACTGTTGCCGCAAATTCGCACCGGCCTGAGGCTCGCCCGGAACATCGAGCAACAACCATTGCGCAGTCGAGTCGGGCGCCTGAGCGGCGATCATGCCGCACCGCTCTGGCCAAACTGCGTCGCCGCCCGACAGGTGCAGAAGGACTGCGCGCAATGACTGAAACTGCCGCCGCCGGGCAGCAGGCACAGGAGCACCAAGGGTTCGCTGGATTGCAGCATGCCCAGCAAGCCGTCGAGCGCCAGGTTCGCATCGGTCATCAAGGAAGGTTGCAGGTCGGGTATGACTGGCTCTGTGCTCGACGCTGTGCCGGGGAGAAATCCGCTGATCAAGGGTTGATCCGGATCGCCTTCGATAAAGCTCACCAGCACCTGCGCCCCTTCGCACAACGGCAGACTGCCTGCGTCTCCCAACTCGGGAGCCAACGGCAACCAGCAGTGGCTGGGCGCTGCGCCTTCCCCCTGATAAAGCCAGTCAAACTGCACCGCTACCGGTCTGGACAGATCCGGTTGAGACTCATCGACCTCGACTACCCACGCCCGTTGCAGGCTGTGCATCCTGGGTTTCATGACCGAATGATCTGCCACGAAAGGCACTTCCTGCACAACGGCGCGCAGTTGATTGCTATAGGAAAACCCTGGCTCCTGCCCCCCTTGATGCTCGACATGGGTCAGTAGCCAGAGACGATTCCAGTCCACACACGGATGGCCAGACAGCGGCATCAGTTGACCGCTGCGCAGCGTCGCCAGATTCGTCTGGCCTTCGGCGATCTGACCGCAGCCGTGAAGCTTGAACTGATGCACACCTGGCCGTTTGTTCTCACCCTCAAAGACGCTCTCTTCGCCACGACTGAACTGCCCCAGGCCATCACCGAAAACCAGACAGTGTCCTGCGCGTGCGCAGTGTTCGAAATGGTAATGAAGGCGTTCCTGGGCACACAGACGCTGGAGAAACTGCAGGTCTGATTCCCGGTACTGCGTGCAGAAATCACGGGGCGGGTAATCGCCGCTCAGGTCGAAGCGACGCCCCTTACCGGCAATGCCGTGCTCCTTGAGTACTTGAGCGAGAATCTCCGGCACCGAGCACTGGCTGAAGATTCGCTGATTGAAGCGCTGGCCCAGACACGCCAGCCTGGGGCCGAGACGCACACGACATAGCCCGGGCTCACCGCCATGGCCAAGCTGAACGAGGCCAAGCAGCTGCCCGTGAATACCCTGCCCCTGGGGCCCGAAGTGCAAAAAGGCCGAACGATACAAAAGGCTCGCAAGGTCCAGCGTCGGGTCATCGTTCAGCAGATCCACGTCGAACACAAAGGGCTCGCTGATGGCTTCACTACCGGTAAAGGCCAAGACCTCAAAGGGGTCGGGAAGACCCGCTATATCCAGACGAAATGACGGCTCGTTGACTGGATCGAACATCGGCGATTCTCTACAGGAGGGGCGGCCGGGGATTCTCGCTGAGAGACATGGCCGAGTAGAGTGCCGAAATACAACTTAGGAAATGACCTACGTGAAAAGAAGACCACATCGCTTGGATAGCCCGGTCTGTGGTTCATTTCACTTGAAAAAAGAGAAGCCCCGCACCAGGTCATCTGAAATTTCCGCACTGTACGGAGAATTTTCAGACAACCCGATGAGAACGGAGCCTTACCTCAAGAAGACAGGTAAGACGAGCGGGTCAGACCCAGACGCAAGGCATCGAGGAACTGGGTGCGCTCGGCGGCGCTGATGCGGGCACTGGCGCACTTGTCGCGGTAGTGGGTCATCAGCTCTTCCGGCGACAAGTGCACGTAACGCAGCATGTCTTCGATGGTGTCGTGGGTTTCGATACCGGCGTGGTACACGCTGCCATCGGCGTTCTGGTAGATGTTCACCGAGTCGGTGTCACCGAACAGGTTGTGCATGTCGCCGAGAATTTCCTGGTAGGCACCCACCAGGAAGATCCCCAGCAGGTAGTCTTCACCTTCGTTCAGACCGTGTACCGGCAGGCTGGTCTCGATGCTCTGCTCGTCGACGTATTGCTTGATCTTGCCGTCGGAGTCGCAAGTCAGGTCTTGCAGCACCGCACGGCGCAGCGGCTCTTCGTCGAGACGGTGCAGCGGCAGGATCGGCAGGACCTGGCCGATGGCCCAGGTGTCCGGCAGGCTCTGGAATACCGAGAAGTTGCAGATGTACTTGTCAGCCAGCTTGTCGTTGAGTTCGTCGAGCACCTGACGGTGGGAACGCTGACGGGCCTTCAACGAGTTGTGCAGGCGACGGCAAACGGCGAAGTAGCATTGCTCGGCCAGGGCTTTTTGCGCCAGGGTCAGCTTGCCATCGGCGTATTGCGTGGCCACGTCGCTCATGTAGTGCGTGGCGCGCCAGTAGGTCTCGGTGACCATTTCGATATCGGTCGGGCCAAGCAGGTCAACCAGCCACTGCACGGTTTCCGGCAGCTCTTCCTTGTTATCGATCTTCGGCACGTCGTCGTTGTGTTTCTCGACGTCGGTGACCTGAACCACCAGCATGGCGTGGTGAGCAGTCAGGGAACGGCCGCTTTCAGAGAAGATGTTCGGGTGCGGCAGGCTCTGTGCATCGCAGAACTCCTTGAGCATCCCGACCACGACACCGGCGTAATCGTCCATGTCGTAGTTGATCGAACTGGCGTTACGCGAGTGCGTACCGTCGTAGTCCACGCCCAAACCGCCGCCGACGTCGATGTGATCCACCGGCAGGCCAAGGTTGCGCAGCTCGCCGTAGTAACGGATCGCTTCCTTGAAGCCGTGCTGGTAGTCCGCCAGGTTGGCGATCTGCGAACCCATGTGGAAGTGCAACAGGCGGATGCCCTGGTCCAGGCCGGCGGCGCGGAAACGCTCGACCACCGACAGCAGTTGCGCCGCCGACAGACCGAACTTGGATTTTTCGCCACCGGTGTCTGCCCACTTGCTCGACGCCAGGGACGACAGACGCACGCGCAGGCCGACCTGCGGCTTGACCTTGAGCGACGCGGCTTCTTCGATCACCAGACCGACTTCGGATTCTTTCTCGATCACGATGAACACGTTATGACCGAGTTTCTGGCCCATCAGCGCCAGACGGATGAACTCGCGGTCCTTGTAACCGTTGCAGACGATGGTGCCGCCCTTCGGCGCCAGCGCCAGTACCGCCAGCAGCTCAGGCTTGGAGCCGGCCTCCAGACCGATGGAAACGTTCTGGGTGGCGATGATGTTTTCGATCACCGCTTCCTGCTGGTTGACCTTGATCGGATACAGCGCGGTGTACTTGCTCTGGTATTCCAGGCGCTCGATATTGGCGTCGAAAGCGCCGGTCAGCTGGCGTACGCGGTCTTGCAGGATGTCAGGGAAACGCACCAGCAACGGCAAGGACAAACCACTTTTGCGCAGTTGGTCGACTTGCTCGAAGAGGTCGATAGGCGAACTGGTCGGACCGTTCGGACGAACTTCGACGCGACCGGCGTCATTGATCGCGAAATACCCGGCCCCCCAATGGCGAATCCCGTAAACACTGCGGCTGTCCGCAACTGTCCATTGGCTGCCATCGTCTTTGCGTGTGCGTCGTACGGACATTGAAGTCCCCTATAAAGAAGTCATAGAGCGTCGCCTGGGTTCAGGCCGGCGCAGTCTAAAGAATGAAAATGACGATTAGCCTGCATGCAAGGGGCATAGACCTCGCATTCAGCGCTGAGTTTAGAAACCGGTCAGAACAGGCTCTGTGAAAACCATGTAGACGACGCCGGACCAGAATTGAATCGGGGCCGGATCAAGCCGAGGGTGGTTTTCACAGAGGCTGCTAGCCGCCGGACTTCTTCGCTTTGAAACCGTGTTTGATCAGCTCGGCCAAGAGTAGCTCGACATGATCGCCCTGGATTTCGATGATCCCGTCTTTCAACGCCCCACCGGTCCCACAACGTTTTTTCAACGTCGTGGCCAGCTCCTTGAGCGCGTCTTCGGCCAACGGCACACCGGTGATGGTGGTCACCGTCTTGCCGCCACGGCCCTTGCTTTCGCGACGCACGCGGGCAATGCCGTCGCCGGCCGGGATAACGGTCTGTTTGCAGATGCAGGCATCCACCGGTTTACTGCAATCCGGGCAATGACGACCTGCGTCGGTGGAAAATACCAGGCCACCAAGGGCGGCGAAGGATGCGGCTTTTTTGGCCACCGGCAATCCTCTTGGGAGGACAAAGACTGGTCGCGGCAACCCGGGAGGGAGCCATCGACCGCGAAGCCCCACTCAGGCAGGGGCAGCGCTACTGAACCGGTACAGACTTGTAGGAGCGAAGCTTGCTCGCGATGGACGTCAACGATAACGCGTGCGTTCTGAATGTACGCGTTGTCCTTGCGATATTCGCGAGCAAGCTTCGCTCCTAATAGAGCTATGCCGTTTCAGTTTGAAAAGGTCGCGCAGTGTAACGGCAAAAAGCCGACTTGCTAAGAGCCAATCGGCGCCAATTTATACCTTCTTTGCGACGTCGGTTTGTCGGGCTTTCAGATAACGCTGTAAAGCTGCCAGGGAGTCCGGGCAATAAGGCTTTTGCTGGATTTCCAGCATGACCTGATCGATCGGGATGAAGCGCGCTTCCAGCACCTCTTCCGGCTGCAGGATCAACGGGCCGTCCCACACTGCCGAAAACGCCGAACACCAGAGTCGGTTGCCGGTGTCCTCAAAGAAAAAGTGATCATGGGCGGTCAGTTCCACACCGCTCACGCCCAATTCTTCTTCCAGCTCACGGGCCGCCGATTCGGCGTAAGTCTCGGTGGCCAACACCATGCCGCCGGCCGCCACGTCCCAGTAACCGGGGTAGATCGCTTTGCTCAATGTGCGCCGGTGTACGCACAACTCACCGGCGGAATTGAACAGCATGATGTAGGTGCCACGCCCGATCAGCTCGCGTTCGCGCAACTCGGAGCGGACCAGGGCGCCGAGCAGGTTGTCCTGCTCGTCGACCCAGGCGATCTGTTCGGCATCGGAGGCCGCGCGATGAGCGGCCTCCCGCATGCCATCGAAGGAGTTATCAACCATGACTCAGCCCTGATTGAGCAGTTGACGCAAATCGATCACCGCGGCGTTGGCCCGAGAGATGTAATTGGCCATGACCAGCGAGTGGTTGGCCAGCACACCAAAGCCGCTGCCGTTGAGGATCATCGGGCTCCAGACCGGCTCTTGCGAAGCTTCCAGCTCACGAATGATCTGGCGCACGCTGACCGTGGCGTTCTTCTTCGCCAGCACATCGGCGAAATCGACTTCGATGGCACGCAGCAGATGGGACAACGCCCAGGCCTGACCGCGGGCTTCGTAGAACACGTTATCGATCTGCAGCCACGGGGTCTCGACGACTTCTTCGTCAACCTGCGGCACCTGACCGAGCGCCGGGACTTCAGTCTTCAGTGCGGTGTTGAGCTTGACCCGGCCAACACTGGCCGACAACCGTTGCGACAGTGAGCCCAGACGGGTTCCCACATCACCCAGCCAGTTGTTCAGGTTATCGGCGCGGGCATAGAACAGCGCACTTTTCTGATCAGGACCCGACAGACGTGCCTGATAACGGCTCAGGGAGTTGATGCCTTCCAGGTATTCCGATTCACTGGATGGCAGCACCCAGCTCTTGTTGTCGAAGTTGAAACGCGGCTCGGCCTTGGCCAGGTCGGCGTCTTCAGCGGACTGCGACTGGGAACGGGCGAAGTCTTTACGCAGCGCACGACTCAGGTCGCGGACCTGGACCAGCACGCCATATTCCCAACTCGGCATGTTGTCCATCCACAGGCCCGGCGGAAAACGGTCGTTGGAAATATAACCGCCCGGTTTGGTCAGCAAAGTACCGGCAACGGTCTTGAGGGTTTCCACCGTGGTGTACCCGACCACCATCTGCTTGCCTTCTTTCTCGGCCGCCACTTGGGCATTCTGCTGAACCGGGAACAGCGCCGGCTCCTGGCTCCAGTACCAGCCCAGCGCGATCGCCACCAACAGGTAAAGAACAATCAGAGTAGCCAGCGCCCGGCTGAACAACAGGCCGCCAAGATAACTGCGGGTGGCCGATTTCGGTTCAGCGGCACGCTCAGGCGCGCTGCCTGTGCGGTTCTTCCAGTCCAGCATGGCGGTATCCTTTCAATCACTTGAGTTCATCGGTTCGACCACAACCATACAACAACGTGCCTTTGACCGGCACCTGCCGTTAGGTCTATCCGGAAAATTATTGCCCGAACCTGCGACAGCCATTGCCAATAAACTCAAGTATCCATGCCAGCGCTAAACGCCGATGACCTTCATTGAGATCTGCTGCACCCCGGCCGGCGCAAAAAGATGGGCGATACCCTCGCCATCGGTTCGGCGCTGCACCGACTGCCCATCCACCGTTGCGAGGTACGACAACTGCGCCAGCGGCTCGACCGTTACACTGTCAACGAGGCGAAAGATTCTTGGCGATCGCGAGGGTTGAACCGGCGGATTTTTCATCAACTCGATAACCCTCTGATCGAGTGTACGCGCCGGCATCACCCAGTCGCCAAAGTCAGCCTCTGCCCGAATCAACCACCACTCTCCACGCTCGACCTGCTCCAGCACCTCGCTGTCGATATTGATCAGCAGGCCCGCACGCAACTCGTCGAGGCCGTCGATGGATTGCCGATCGAGCAGCGCCTGGCGCATGTGATCCAGTGCTTGCTCGCTGGAATAAGCATGTTGACGCTCCCACGTGGACAGATAAATTTCATTGACCAGCCTCATACCTACTCCTCGGCGGACCATTCATCGGAGCCCATGGTCCGGCTGATCTCATGCCGCCAATAGATCCGCCGATAGCTGAAGTGGACCTTTTCCAGTTGAGTCAGGTGAGCGGTGCCGGGGTCCTGACAATGCGGCATCAGCACTTCGGCGCCGATGATCACCGCGTCTTCAAGCTCCATGGTGTAGAAGTGTTCCTGCGTTCCGTGAGCCGAGGTGCGATACCACTCGACACGGCACTTGCTGAGCAGTTCTCCTGAACACAGAGCGATGTTAATCAGCGGCGAAGCTTTGTCGATTGCCTTGGTGATGACCAAGGGTTTGTGCATCCGGCGCCCCGCGCCCGACCCTTTGGGCACGAAAATGCCGTGGCTCAGGGCCTGAATCATGATCTGGTCCTCGCGGCCCAACTGATAGACGTTGCCCACTGATGCTTCGGTGAAGGCGCCTGCGCTGATCAGGCCTTGTCTTTCACCCTTGAGGGTCATGAAGGCGGGAGTTGGCATGGCAGGGCTCCTTTTTGTTTGGGTTGTGGGGCGGGGAAGTGACTGGGTTCGTCGTACATGTCTTCGATTTCGTCGAAGGGCACCCAGGGTTTAGCGAGTGCAAGGGTGATGAGGTAGCGCTCTTCAGTCGGATTTCGGTAATCCTCGAAGCGACCTAGTGCCAGCGCGACCTGATACTTATCGCCGGCTTGCCAGTAGGATCGCCCGTGCAAAATTCCTTTCCTCAGGTAGGCCCGCCACTCAGGAGTATCGGCAATCGAGGGATCACTTCGGGTTCCCATTGCCACCCACCCCTTTGCACACCACTGGTCTTGCAGGTCGAGAACGACTTTCAGGGCGTCGTCGATCAGTAATGGTTCTATCTGCGGGGACATAAGAACGTCTTCAATGACGTTGTCATTGAATGTAACCGTGAAAAATCGAGCCAAAGGCGTATCAAACCCATAATGCGGGTCGATAAATCGCAAGCGAGCATCGGTCTTGGGAATTCCGCCCCAGACATGTCCGCGGATCAGTGGACTGAAAGGGGCCGTAGAGTGCTTATGCATTTCTTCATATGTCCCGCCTATTTCCAAAGCAATTTCCGGATCGTCCCACAGAGGCTGCTGCAGCTGCCATATGGCGGCCGCAATCAGCACAGCCAGAAACAGCAGGCCTGTCCCATGGCGCCAGCAGCATCGACGCGGTCGCAGATTCATAGGTTTGCTCCACCCGATGCGATCTCTCTGATCGATTGCACCAATGCTGCACGGTTGAAGTCGTTGAGCATGTGATCAAAGCGTGCAGCTGCCCGGAGTACGAATGCCATTCTCTGGTTGATATCCGACAAATCCGCCAGCGGGCTGTTGTCAAAACCGATGGTGCGATCATCCTCGACACGCTGGCATTGGCTGGTGAGCGTCAACTCGATAGCCTGAGCGACACCGGAAGGAAAACCAGTCACATAGGATGCATGATTGCCGCGCAGCAACGTCACCAGTTGCCGATCCTCATAAATAGTTGGCTGGAGAATATTGCGCTGCTCGTGCCAGGCTAAATACTCGACGCTCGCGGCGATATCCCCCGCTTCTATTGCCTCGAAGGCTTGCATGACTTGTGTATGAAACCACCCAAAAGGAAGCTTTTCCTGCCCCACCAGCCACAACACCGGAAACTTCGAATGCCCATAAATCCCCGCCCGCGCCTTCAGACACTGCTTTAACTCCCCCAACCCGCGCTTCGCATAAAACTCATGCAGCGGATAAACATCCAGAAACAGCGTGGTATTGCCCAGCGCCATCATGTCGTGCACATGCCGGAATTGCTGTTGCACCAACGACAAGTCTTCCCCCGCTGAACGAAAATCCACAGACGGCACAGGATTGCGTGCATCGGCTTCTCTATAGTCACGCAACGCATCTGCCTGCTCGGCCATCTTGCCCGGCGTCAATAGTCCGGACTCGCGGCGGCTGTCTCGCAATACCTGCCGCGTCTCACGCTCATCACTGATGCGTTCGACGCTGTCCGCCGCATGGAGCAATCCGCAGCCAACTTGCTTTGAGGCAAAAGCCGCCAGCCCGGCCCACTGGAACCGCGAGTCATGCAGCCACAATCGGGCGTAGGCAGCATTGATCACCCGATTCCGCTCCACTGGGTCAACGATCAAAACGCCATCAGGAGCGATGATGTCTTCGGCCTCACGCTGATAGGTGCGCCAGAGGCATGCGCAAGTAAGAATCGGCACATCGGTAACAAGCGTCTTGCTGCCATAAAGCCGCACCTCTTTGCATTCACAGTCAGCAACGGGCGTGCTGTTGTGGTTCAGGTGCTGATCATCGATGGGGTGTTCTTTGAAACACTGGGTCATGGTTTGCGGACGAGCGGCTAAGGGAATCCCTGAACCCTAACAGTCGCAAATCCCACTCGAACCATGGCGACGAAAAATCAGAAACCTCCGACAGACGAGCCTCGGCGAACGCAAGGAAGCTTCGTTGAAATGAAAGGAAACGTCCTGAAACACCGATTCATAGGCATCTTTTCGTAACAAACAAACCAATCCAGACCAGTCGGTCAGAAACTGAATAACGTCGCTTTGCAGATTATTGACCTACGACACTCATGCAATCGAAAAGAGGTGCTAGCATAGAGCCACCAGTCGATCTCAGCATGCACCCTAACTAGTAGTCAGGATATGACCGAGCCAGAAGACCCCAGCCGTGAGCGCCTCAAGCACCACTTTGCCCAGCGGGTAATTCATCAGGCACGTCAGATCCTTGAGATATGGCAACGCCTGCAGCGCAACGAATGGTCCACCACCGACTTGTCGGAGTTGAGCGAAGCCAATCTGCGCCTGCTGCGTTTTGCCGAACGTTTCGAACAACCGGAACATACTCAGCTGGCACGCCACATCGGCCAGTCGCTGGAAGCGGTGGACGCCAACCGCGGACGCCTGAGCAGCGGACTGATCACTGACCTCAATCGTCTGATGCAGCGCCTGTCCCGCACCGGCCTGCGTCATGGCGATCAGCTCGAACAAACCTTTCTACCGCCGCTGCGCAAGCCGATCTACGTGATGCTGCAGGATCACGACCGGGCCGAACGGCTGGCCAAACAACTAGAATTCTTCGGGCTCGGCGCTCAGTCCCTCGACAGTGTCGCCGCGTTCCGCTCCTCGATGGTCGAGCGGTTACCGGCGGCGATTGTCATGGACGTCGACTTCAGTGGCGCCGGCATCGGCCTGAAACTGGCGGCCGAAGCCCAGGAAGGCCTCGATCAGCCCTTGCCGCTATTGTTTTTCAGCCTGCACGAAACCGATACCCCGACCCGTCTCGCCGCCGTGCGTGCCGGTGGCCAGGAATTTCTCACCGGCACCCTCGAAGCCTCGAGCCTGCTGGAAAAGATCGAAGTCCTGACCTGCGTCGCCCAGTACGAACCTTATAAAGTGCTGATCATCGACGACTCCCGCGCCCAGGCCTTGCACACCGAACGCCTGCTCAATAGCGCCGGGATCGTCACCAGGACCTTGATCGAACCGATCCAGGCCATGGCCGAACTGGCGGATTTCCAGCCAGACCTGATCATCCTCGACATGTACATGCCGGCCTGCACCGGTACTGAACTGGCCAAGGTGATCCGGCATAACGACCGATATGTCAGCGTGCCGATCATTTATCTGTCAGCCGAAGATGACCTGGACAAGCAGCTCGACGCCATGAGCGAGGGCGGCGACGACTTCCTGACCAAGCCGATCAAGCCACGGCACCTGATCACCACCGTGCGCAACCGCGCGGCGCGGGCGCGCAATCTGAAAGCGCGGATGGTGCGCGACAGCCTGACCGGCTTGTACAACCACACCCACATTCTGCAATTGCTCGAAGACTGTTCATTCCGCGCCCGTCGCGAAAGCAAGCCGCTGAGCTTTGCGATGCTCGACATCGACCACTTCAAACGGGTCAACGACAGTCACGGCCATCCCATGGGCGACCGGGTGATCAAGAGCCTGGCGCTGTTCCTCAAGCAGCGGTTGCGCAAGACCGACTTCATCGGTCGTTATGGCGGTGAAGAGTTCGCCATCGTCATGCCAGACACTGATATCGAATCGGCCTGCAAGGTCCTCGATGAAATCCGTCAGCGCTTTGCCGAAATTCACTACCCCGCTCAGCCGCAGGACCTCTGGTGCACGTTCAGCGCCGGTGTCGTCGAATTGCGCGAAGACTCTGACAGCCTGATGATGGCCAGCCAGGCCGACGAGGCGCTGTACCGCGCGAAGAACGCCGGACGTAATCGCGTACAAGCCGCGCGGGAATCAAAGCAAAGTGCCACTTTTTCATCGGAATCGACCCATTCGGTCATAACTCTGTAACAGAAACGCAATAACTTCAGGCACTTACCATTCTGCCGTTGGTAGACCATGATGCGCCTGAAGCTGCTGACCAATCTCAATACCCTCCTTCTGGTCGCCGTGTGCGTGGCCCTTGGCGCCACGCTCTGGTGGTCGCAAAAAGCCCTGGAGCGCCCCTATCTGTTGATGGAGCGTTATCTGGGACTGTCTCAGCAGTTTCAAAATGAAGTGGCACGCAACGTCGAGGATTACCTGGCCAGCGGCGATGCCCTGCGCCTGAGCAGCGCCAGCCAGGCCATCGACGCCTTGCAAAAGGAACTCGGTGAGTTGCCACCGGCATTGGCCGATACCTTGCGTCCGAGCCTGTCGAACCTAGCTGAATTCAGCAAAACCGACCTGCTGGCTGCTGGCAAACTCGCAGGCGACCCGCAAGCACTGTTGCTGCAAGCCGAACGCGAACTCGGCGCCAGCCTGGATCAACTCAGCCAATACGCCAGCGGCAACGCGGCATATCTGACGCCTTTGCTCGTCGCCTCCCAGCACCTGGGCAAACTGTCTCTGGCCCGGGACAAACTGGTCAGCAGCGGGCGCAGTGAACTGGCCGCCGATGTCGAACGCGAAATTGCCAACATCCGCACTCAAGCCGAGCAACTGGACACCTTACCGCTACTTGGCGTGACCGCCAGCACCGAATCGAACACCGATGATTTCGCCGCGATGATGGGGCTGGAGAACACCGAGAAAACCGTCGCCGAAGATGCCGGCGTCGGCCTCAAACGCGAACTCAACAGCCTGCTCACCCGTTACCCTTCG
This sequence comes from Pseudomonas sp. GW822-FHT02E03, assembly GCF_058802325.1. Taxonomy (NCBI): domain Bacteria; kingdom Pseudomonadati; phylum Pseudomonadota; class Gammaproteobacteria; order Pseudomonadales; family Pseudomonadaceae; genus Pseudomonas; species Pseudomonas sp. GW822-FHT02E03. The sequence continues at coordinate 17,072 of NZ_JBXAOA010000063.1, forward strand.
GAGCTGGCGCGCACTCGCGAACAGATCCAGAAACGCGCCGACCTCAGCACTGCGACGCACGTGAAAATTACCGCCGTGCAGCAATCCATCGCCGGGCTGGAACCGGTGGTGCGCGCCCAACACGGGCAGATCCAGAGCGAAGTACGGTTGATGCAAGGGGTGATGATCGGGCTGATCCTGCTGATCGCATTGCTCATCGACACCTTGCAGCGACGCCTGGCCCGAACCCTGACCAACCTCGCCCCGGCGCTGTCGACTTGGGCCGAAGGTGACTTCAGCCGCGACATTCAACTGGGCGCGACCAACCGCGAACTTCATGACATTCAAGCCTCGCTCAATCGCTTGCGCGCCTATCTGGTCGACCTGGTCGGCACCATTCGCCTCAACGCCGAGCAAGTCGCCGGCAGCAGCCGAACGTTGGCCGAATTGAGCAATGACCTGCACAGCGGCGCCGAGCATCAGGCTGGCGACACCGCGCTGATCCGCGATTCTCTCGGTGAACTCGAGGCGACGATTCAACAAGTCGCCGGTGACGCCAGCCAGGCTGCCGATGCCAGCCGCCATGCCGGAGTGGCGGTGGAACACGGTCAAAAAGTGATCGGCCTGAGCCTCACCGGGCTGCATGCGTTGGTGGGCGAAGTGCAAGGCAACGCGCAGATGATCGAACATCTGGCCGAGGAGTCGGCGACCATCGGCGGTGTGCTGACGGTGATCCGCTCGATTGCCGACCAGACCAACCTGCTGGCCCTGAACGCCGCCATCGAAGCGGCTCGCGCCGGAGAAATGGGCCGAGGATTTGCGGTAGTGGCCGAAGAAGTTCGCTCATTGGCACAACGCACCGCCGGCGCCACGGCCGAAATCCAGACGCTGATCGCCGGCCTGCAAACCGCCGCGCGACAATCGGTCGAAGGCATGCGCGCCCAGGTCGAACACGCCGAAGCCACGGCCAATCAGGCTCAGGCGGCTGACGGTGCACTGGATAAGATCGTCGGGGCGATCCAGACCATTTCCGACACCGCCGTGCGCATCGCCGATGTCACCGCCCAGCAGAGCGGCGCTGTCAGCGAAATCCGCGATCACAGTGAGCGGATTCATCAATTGGGTGGGGATAACTTGCTGAGGATTGGTGAGGGGCGTGAGCAAGGGGAGAATTTGTTGGTGCTGGGCGGGCGGTTGCATACAGCCGTTCAGGCCTTTCGGGTCTAAAGGCTGTGGGCCTGAACCCAACTAACGATCTGGACTGTCGCCGCTTAAGCTCTTGTATGAAAACTCCTATTTAGCCATGTGGTGGTTTTTAGTCGTCGTTTTGATGCTAGGGTTTAGCGCTTCAATTTATCGTGCGCGCAACAGGAGTGCCCCGTGATAGTTCCACCTTCGCCCCCAGACGTATCTGTGGAGGAAAACATGGCAGTTGCCTTCCATAAGAAAAAAATTTTGAAAGAGGGATCCGCATTTATTTACTCCTGGTTCTATACCCAGGTCAGAAATCGCGGCCCTTGGGATTACAAAAAACTGTCCCCGGTCTATGAAGCTTTCGGTAATTTCAATTATGGCGCGGCCGGGATTGCTGCGGGGGTTTTCCGAAAATGTCCTGTTACGCGCAGCCGGTCTTGCCCAGACGCAGGCAAAAACGACAAAAGTAGAATTTGGAAGCTGGTGGAGCGAGGCTCCTTTTGGCGATGATCCAGCGGATCAGGAATGGATCAAAAAAGGAGTCAGGTATGCCCGGTTCAGGAACTACTAAAAAAACGGCATACACAATAGTCACCACCTGCCTGCTGGCGGCATGCCTGGCCTACATAGGCGGGACATGGCTTATGTCTTCCAGCGCCCCGGTGTTGACCGATGTTGTACTCAAACTGCCCCTTGGCGAACATGGCTTCATCTACGGCATCAAGGATGATCGAGGCGGAGCGACAGTGCCGTTCAGCTATCGATACTATGTCTATCGCGAGCTGCCATCCGACGAACAAATAGCGTCTGAACTCAAGACTGCCGGTCCGTTTCTGGTCACCCGAGATCCAGCCATAAAGGTCGATCTCCAAGGCTCGGTCATCAATGTGTCGACCAACCAGGAAGTCTATGAGTATCACAGCAGCACGCTGTTTCGACATACTGACAACACCCACTACACGCCTGTAACAATCAACCTGTGCAACCACTCCAGCGGATTACCGTAGGAGCGAGGCTTGCCCGCGAAGAACGATTACACGGTCCCCCTGTTAAACCGCATTATCGTTC
>NZ_JBXAOA010000064.1:0-18781 GCF_058802325.1 Pseudomonas sp. GW822-FHT02E03
CCCCCCCCCCCCCCCCCCCCCCCCCCCCCCCCCCCCCCCCCCCCCCCCCCCCCCCCCCCCCCGCTCCCACATTAGACTGAGTGGTATCAGACCCAACGGTATTAGCCGTTGGGTCCGGGGTTAGCGCATTATTGCGCTTTTTGCGCTTGCTGCGCTTTCCAGGCCTTGAACTCGGCCCATTCGGCGCGACGCTCAGCCTTTTTCTTCTGGATCTCGTCGAATTGCTTCTGTTGATCCGGTTTCAGCAGTGCGCGAACGTCGGCTTCGGCTTTCTTGTGCTTGGCCGCCATTTCGTCTTTCAGGGCTTTCTGATCGGCTGGCGAGAGTTTTTCCAGGTACTTGTCGACCAATTGCTGACGCTCATGCATCTGCTCGCCCATGATCTTGCGGATTTGCTCACGCTGTTCGCGGCTCAGGTCCAGTTGGCTGTAAGGGCCTTTACCGTGCATGCCGTGCATCTGACCGCCGTGGCGTGAGCCGTCCATGTGGTCACCCATGGGGCCTGCGCCTTCAGGCATGGCCATGGCAACGGTCGGCAGGGCGGCAGCAAACATCAGAGCGATAAGAGTCTTGCGCATGGTGTATCTCCTTGTCTCGTTCCCGGTACGTTCCGGATGTGTGCAGATTACGCAGATCAAGGTCAGCGGCGGTCAGCGGAGCGTAAAGCTTGGGTAAAGACGATTTTCTATCTTCCTGACAATTCCAACACTTCGCCGATTTTTCTCTGACGAAACATGACCCATGTAGCAGCTGCCGAGCCTGCGAGGCTGCGTTCGGCGGCGCAGCCGTCGTGATCCGTCTGATGCGGTGTATCTGAAGGAACGTGTCATCAGGTTTTACGACTGCTGCGCAGCCGAACGCAGCCTCGCAGGCTCGACAGCTGCTACAGAGCCGAACGCAGCCTCGCTGGGGCTCGACAGCTGCTAAGGTTCGCGTCAGGTTCAGAGGCTGTAGTAGTAACCGCGACTGCGCAGGGCAACGATGCGTGGACGACCGTCGGGGTGTGGGCCGATTTTTTTGCGCAGGTTGCTCACATGCATGTCCAGGCTGCGGTCGTACAGGGTCAGTTTGCGACCGAGGGCGATTTGTGCCAGTTCCTGTTTATCCAGCGGTTCGCCGGGTTGCTTGAGCAGGGCTTCGAGCAGACGGCTTTCGGAGACGGTGAGGGTGAACTCCTGTTCATCGATGCTGACCACGCCACGCACCGGGCTGAAGCACAAGTCACCCAATTCGAGCTGGCTGGAAACTGCCGTCGGATGACTGCGGCGCAACACTGCGCGCAGGCGCGCTGTCAGCTCTCGTGGGTCGCACGGTTTGGCCAGGTAATCATCGGCACCGAGTTCCAGGCCGAGAATGCGGTCCAGCGGTTCGCCACGGGCCGAAAGCATCAGCACCGGCAAATCCGGATGGTCACTGCGCAGTTGCTTGAGCAGTTCCAGGCCACTGCCGTCCGGCAGCATCACGTCCAGCACCACGGCCGCCGGGGAAGTTTCGGCCAACGCCCGGCGCGCGCTCTGGCCATCGTGGCAGGCGCGGACCTGAAAGCCTTCCTGGCTCAGCCAACTACTCAGGAGCTCACACAGCTCCTGGTCATCATCAATTAATAACAGCTCGCTCATGACTCACTCAATTTAGCCATTGCCGACGTTTTCTGGTTGCACCACTGGCGAAGATACCGCAGAGCAAGGCCAATAGCGCTACTGCGCCCCCAATCACGAACCATTGCTGCTGATCCGTCAGCAGGCGTGGCAGCGGGCTGCTGGCCTGAGCCTCCTTGAGTTGCAGCTTGAGGCGCTGATTCTCCTGGCGCAACCGGCTCAACTGAGCGCTTTCGCGTTCGCCATCGGTATTTTGCAGTTGTTTGCTCAGTGCTTCTCGTTGCTGCTCGCTTGCCTTCAAGCGCTGCTGCAACTCGGTGATCTGGCTGCCGGCACTCAAGGACAGCGGCGTGGAATTGCCAACATCGACGCTTTCTTCACCGTGGGCGGGCGCCATGATCGACAACGTCACCAACATCAGACACAACGGACCTTTGCGCATCGCAACTCCTGATTCCAATACGAGTATTGGGCAGGTTGTCGGCCGATAAACGAGAATAATGAGCGATTGAACGCGCGATGAACCGACAAGGTTCATCGCGCTGAAGGACTTTACGGCAGGACTTGCTTGAACGGCTTGACCAAAACGTTGGCGTAGACGCCTGCGGCAATGTACGGGTCTGCATCGGCCCAGGCCTGTGCGGCGCTCAGCGAATCGAATTCGGCAACGATCAGGCTGCCGGTGAAACCCGCCGCGCCCGGATCATTGCTGTCGACGGCCGGGTGCGGGCCGGCCAGTACGATGCGACCTTCACCTTTAAGCACTTGCAGGCGCTCAAGGTGCGCAGGCCGTGCGGCCAGGCGGGCTTCCAGGGAGTTGGCGACGTCTGTGGCAATGATTGCGTAAAGCATGTCAGTCCTCGGTTTTTGGCGTGGTGGTATCGGCGTCGTGCAGGTGGCGGGACAGGTAAATGCCCTGGGCGACCAGGAACAGCAACGTCATGCCCAGGCTGCCGAAGACTTTGAAGTCGACCCAGTAGCTCTGGAACGTAAACGCGACGAACAGGTTGGCGGCGCCGCAAAACAGGAAAAAACCGATCCAGGCGATGTTCAGACGGGTCCAGACCGGCTCCGGCAGGGTCAGCGCGTGGCCCATGATGCGTTTGATCAACAGTTGATCACCGATGAAGTGGCTGCCGATGAACCCGAGGGCGAACAGCCAGTTGACCACCGGGGCTTTCCATTTCAGGAAGGTCTCGCTGTGGAATGCCAGGGTCAGGCTGCCGAAGACCAGGCAGGCGATGAGGGTCAGCCACTGGCTCTTCTCCAGCTTGCGCTGCTTGATGAACAGCGTGCCGTAAACCACCAGGGAGCTGATGATCAGCACTGCGGTGGCGCTGTAAATACCACCGACAGACAGTTGATAACCGCCGATATCGACGACCTGTGGATCGATTTTGAAGACGATGAAAAACAGCAGAAGCGGGATGAAGTCGATGAATTGTTTCACAGTGGCAGCCAGAAGCAGGATGTGGCGGCATAATAACAAACATATTGACGCGCGATAGCGTCAGCTGATTTGAGGTTACACAGTCCTGTGAATGTTGATTTGCACTGCCATAGCACGGCTTCCGATGGCGCCCTCGCGCCTGCGGTACTGGTTGCGCGTGCGTTCGAGAAAGGCGTGCGAGTCCTGGCCTTGACCGATCATGACACCCTTGAAGGCCTCGACGAGGCCCGTAGCGCCGCGACGGCGCTGGGGATGCAACTGGTCAACGGCGTTGAATTGTCCTGCACCTGGGGCGGGGCGACCATTCACGTTTTGGGCTACGGTTTCGACGTCAATGCGCAGCCGTTGGTCGAGGCCATCGCAACATTGCACGATGGCCGCTGGCTACGGTCCGAAGAAATAAGCCGCAAGTTGGCGTTGAAAGGCATGCCGGGGGCGCTCGAGGGCGCCCGGGCCATTCAACAGGAGCTGGGCGACAGCGGTAACGCCCCGGCCCGTCCGCACTTCGCCGACTGGATGGTGCGTGAAGGTTTCGTCAAGGATCGCGCCGAAGCGTTCCGCAAATGGCTGGGCGCCGGCAAACTGGGCGACGTCAAACAACACTGGCCGACCCTGGAAGACACCGTCGCAACCCTGCGCGCCGCGGGTGCCTGGGTCAGCCTGGCGCATCCCTGGCACTACGATTTCACTCGCAGCAAGCGTCGTCGCCTGATTGCCGACTATATTCAAGCAGGGGGCCACGCGATAGAAGTGGTCAATGGCCATCAACCCGCCGAGCAGGTGGGCAGTTTGGCGATTCTAGCCCGCGAGTTTGGTCTGCTGGTCAGCGCCGGCAGTGATTTTCATGGCCCTGGAGGCTGGTCCGAGATCGGTGAATACCGCCCGCTCCCGGAGGATCTGCCACCACTGTGGTGTCGATTCAAACATGACCCAATTATTGCCGTCGTCTGAACAGGTAGAGAATGTGAGTCAATTTTTCCAGATTCATCCGGAAAACCCGCAACCGCGCCTGATCAAACAGGCTGTCGAGATCATCCGCAACGGCGGGGTGGTGATTTATCCCACAGACTCTTCCTACGCCATTGGTTGCCAGATCGGCGACAAGAACGCCGTGGAACGCGTGCGCCGGCTGCGTCAGCTGGATGAGAAGCACAACTTCGCGCTGATTTGCAGCGACCTGTCGCAGTTGGGGCTGTTTGCCAAGATCGATACCGGCACCTTCCGTGTGCTCAAGGCTCACTTGCCTGGCCCTTACACCTTCATTCTCAACGCCACCCGCGAAGTCCCGCGGCTGTTGCTGCACCCGAAAAAACGCACCATCGGCCTGCGTGTGCCAAGCCATCCGATTGCCCTGGCATTGCTGGAAGAACTCGGCGAGCCGCTGATGAGCGTGACCCTGATCATGCCCGGCGACACCGACCCGTTGAGCGATCCTTACGAAATGCGCCAGTTGCTTGAGCATCAGGTCGACCTGATCATCGACGGCGGTTTTGGCGGGATCAAAGCGTCCACTGTGATCAGCCTCGCCGACGGCGAACCGGAAATCATCCGCGTCGGTTGCGGCGACCCTGCGCCTTTCATGGCCGAGGCCTAGATGTCTGCAGTAGAACCCGTCGACAGCCAGGCCGGCGCCCAGCAAGAACTGCCTTTCGCCATGGTCTATGGCCAGGCGGTCATGGAAATGCCGCTGGATCTGTACATCCCGCCGGATGCGCTCGAGGTGTTTCTTGAGGCCTTCGAAGGCCCGCTCGACTTGCTGCTGTACCTGATCCGCAAACAGAACATCAACATCCTCGACATCCCGGTGGCGGAAATCACCCGTCAGTACATGGGCTATGTCGAGTTGATGCAGTCGGTGCGTCTGGAATTGGCTGCCGAGTACCTGGTAATGGCCGCGATGCTGGCCGAGATCAAATCGCGGATGCTGCTGCCGCGGGCCGAAACGATCGAAGACGAAGAGGACGATCCTCGCGCTGAGCTGATTCGCCGCTTGCAGGAGTACGAGCGTTTCAAGGCTGCCGCCGAAGGCATCGATGGCCTGAGCCGCGTCGGCCGCGACGTGGTGGTGCCCAAGCTTGATGCCCCGGAAGCCCGGGCGCGCAAACTGTTGCCGGATGTGAGTCTGGGAGAGTTGCTGATGTCCATGGCCGAGGTCTTGCGCCGTGGCGACATGTTCGAAAGTCACCAGGTCAGCCGTGAAGCGCTGTCCACCCGCGAGCGCATGAGCGATGTACTGGAACGGCTCAAGGGCGGCGGTTTTGTGCCCTTTGTCGAGCTGTTCACCGCTGAAGAAGGGCGCTTGGGGGTGGTGGTGACCTTTATGGCGATCCTCGAGTTGGTCAAGGAATCCTTGGTCGAGCTGGTGCAGAATGAGCCGTTCGCGGCGATCCATGTCCGGGCCCGAGCCGAATAACGAGTTGAATCATGAACCTGACTGAACCCCGCGAGCTGGCGCCACTGCTTGAAGCCTTTCTGTTGGCCTCGGGAAAACCGCAATCGCTTGAACGCCTGTTCGAACTCTTCGAAGAAGGCGAGCGGCCCGAGCCCCCTGTTTTCAAAAAAGCGCTGACGATTCTGGCCAAATCCTGCGACGGCCGTGCTTTCGAGTTGAAGGAAGTCGCCTCCGGGTATCGCCTGCAGATCCGCGAAAAGTTCGCGCCTTGGGTCGGACGTTTGTGGGAAGAGCGGCCGCAGCGCTATTCCCGCGCCATGCTCGAAACCATGGCCCTGATCGCCTATCGCCAGCCGATCACCCGGGGCGAGATCGAAGACGTGCGCGGCGTGGCAGTCAACAGCCATATTGTGAAAACCCTGCTGGAGCGTGAGTGGATCCGCATCGTCGGTTACCGCGACGTACCCGGCAAACCGGCGATGTTCGCCACCACCAAGGCGTTTCTCGATCACTTCAACCTGAAGAATCTCGACGACCTGCCGCCACTCGCCGAACTGCGCGAACTTGAACCCGATCCTGTGCTCGATTTTGACGACGCGCCCGTGCCTGCCAGCCTGCAGGAATTGGCTGATGCCAGCGCCGAGCCGGAAGAACCCAAGGAAGAAACCAGTTTCCACACTCTGTTGCTGGAACTGGACACCATGGAAGAGGGGCTCAAGACCGATTTCGACGATTTGTTGCGCGATGGGACGGTGACCGAGACGGAAGGGGAGTCGGTTCAACCCGAGCCTGAAACCGAAGTTGAACCTCAGGTCGAGGCTGACGCCGAAGTCGAACCAGAGCAGGAAGACGACATTCTTGGTGTTGCCGAAGCTCGCGAAAAGCTCCTGGCCGCTGTCGCCGCGCTCGAACAGCCGAAACCCGAGCCCGAACTGACCGACGAGGAAGCCGAAGCCCAGGCTTTGGCAGAAGCAATTGAGGCCGAACGTCGCCAGTTCGAAGATTGACCCAAATCCTGTGGACAATGGAAATCCCTGTGGGAGCGGGCTTGCCCGCGAAGAGGGAGTGTCAGTCACATCATTGCTGTCTGACCCACCGCAATCGCGGGCAAGCCCGCTCCCACAGTGTTTTGTGTCGGCTGGAGTTTCTATGAACTCAACCAAAGACCCCGGCACCACCGTTCGGCGCAAAAGCAAATAACCGACTGTCGATCAGCTAGTCTCTGATGCGCGAACGTCTCCATGAGCGTATGATTCGCGACCCTTTGGCGATCTCTTCGTCAAACGACCAGCTTTCACATCTTCAGGCAAAAGCCTGAACAGACCACACCGGGAGGTGCCCAGATGAGTATCAACGACCAGAAAGACGACCAGGAAATCGGCCCTGCAGGCGAAAAGCTGCAGAAAGTCCTCGCCCGTATCGGCGTCGGCTCACGCCGTGACGTAGAAGCCTGGATCAGCCACGGCCGCATCAAGGTCAATGGCAAAGACGCCACCCTCGGCCAGCGCGTCGACCTGCATGACGCCATCACCATCGATGGCCGGGTGATCAAGCGCGAAGAAGCCGCCGAGTCGGTACGTCGCGTGATCATGTACAACAAACCCGACGGTGAAATCTGCACCCGTAACGACCCTGAAGGTCGTCCGACCGTGTTCGACAAGATGCCGCGCCCCAAAGAAGGTCGCTGGATCAACATCGGTCGTCTGGACATCAACACCACCGGTTTGCTGATGTTCACCACCGACGGTGAATTGGCCAACCGCCTGATGCACCCATCCTACGAAATGGACCGTGAATACGCGGTACGTGTACGTGGCGAAGTCGACGACGAGATGATTGAACGCCTGAAGGCAGGCGTGGTGCTCGAAGACGGCCCGGCCAAGTTCACCGACATCAAACAGGCTCCGGGTGGCGAAGGTTTCAACCACTGGTACCACTGCGTGGTGATGGAAGGTCGTAACCGCGAAGTCCGTCGCCTGTGGGAATCCCAGGGTCTGGTGGTCAGCCGCCTGAAGCGCGTGCGTTTCGGTCCGGTGTTCCTCAACTCCGACCTGCCGATGGGCCGCTGGCGCGAAATGAGCCAGTACGAAGTCGACATTCTCAGTGCTGAAGTCGGCCTGACCCCGGTGGCGATGCCGCAAATGAACGCCAAGAGCAAAGACAAGCTTGAGCGTATGCAGCGCAAATCGTCCCGTCCGGTGGGCAAGACCGAACGCGTGCGTACCCTGCGTCCAGCCGCGGGTTCGACCGCCGCCAGCCCGCGTGAATCCCGCGAGCCACAGATCGAAGGCGAACGCCCGGCCCGCAAGCCAGCACCACGTCAGGATGGCGAACGCGGCCCACGCACGCCACGTCCGGCCAACGGTCGCACTGAGCGTGGCGAAGGCCGTGGCGCTCCGTCCGGTGGTCGCAGCGATCGCGGTGCGCCTGCCGGTCGTGGTACGCCCGTGGCAGACCGCCCGGCCGACACCAAGCGCCCGGCCAAGCCGGCGCCGAAGAAACGTCCAGGTATCGTCCTGGTCGACCGTGACGCGCCATCGGGCAAACGCCGCGGCGCACCAGCCGGTTCCGGCCAGCGTCCGGGCTTCGGTCGTCGCAAGCCTGAGTAATCGGTAAGCGCTGCATGAAAAACGCCATCCCTCGGGATGGCGTTTTTTTTGGGGGCTGTCTTTAGTTTTGTGGTGTTTGTGAGTTGATCATTCCCACGCGGAGCGTGGGAACGATCAGCTAGAACACAAACCGCCTATCAAACACTGGGTCATCATCCAGCGCCAACACGCCGCCAGAGAAGATCAAATCCAGATGATGGCTACCCTTGGCACCTCCGCCCAAGCCAAGGTGCAAGCCGCAATGGCGCTCCTCGAACCCGGCATTGCGCGCATATAAATCTTTCACGCCTTCATTGGTGCCGATCCCCAGTTCCTCGATTCGCCGATTGGACGGATTGGCATCCAGGTATTTATTGAAGTCGTGTTCCAGTCCCGGCACGTCGGTGGCGATTTTGCTGATGGTGGAGTTTTCGATCCACAACTCCAGCGGTGACGCCAATACGCCGTACTTGCGGGCAAACGGAATCGTGCTGAGGAAAGTCCCCATAAATTTCACCCGGCCATTAATAGCCTCGCTATGAGTAGCGATCTCCCCGGGCGCCAGGTCGAAGTTGCCGATACCGTTGATGTCGGTCCACTTCTTGATACTGCTCAAGGGTGTTTCGAACCACGACCCATGATCATCTTTGAAACTCAGGGTGGTGGCGTGGGACATGCGCTGGATCAAGTGGCTGTTCAGCCCGGCAATTCGCTGCGGGGTGACACTGAAGGTGTCGTAGAAGTAATCGCCGTAATCCTTGAACAGCAATGACTTCTTCCAGTTCTGCGCCATCACGCCCTGCAGCGCACGGACAAATTCCGGGCCGTCGGGACGCGGGTTGGGCAGGGTGGAAGAGTCGTAGAAAAAAATGTACAGATCGCTGTCGGTAATCGCCTGGGCCAGCAATTCGGTGGGTTCGAGGTCCAGACGCATCGCGCTGAAGCTGAACCGTGGGCTGTTACCAGCCTGTTCGGCGATGGCGCAGGTGTGCGCCTCGTAATCAGCGGTATGGCCGAGCAAGACCTTCGCCGGGTTGATACCGGCAACGGCAGGGTGATGTTCGAGGTAGTAAAGGAAATGCGAGATGGCGCGTTGCTTATCCATGTAGTCCTCCCTGACAAACCGAGAAAGTGGCAGGCACGACCGGCCGGATCGTGCCTGCCGGGATGTCTTACAGAGGCCACATCGCCGTGCCGAACGGAACAACCGCGTCGGCTTGCATCATTTCGACGGCGGCTTCGTGGGTCGGTGCTTCAAACCAATCGTCCAGTTGCAGTTCAGTGTCCAAGTCTTTGTCCAGTGCTTGCATGGTGAATCTCCTAGATGACTTCTTTGGTTAAGAACAGCGGCGTGCTTTTCACTCGTTGAAGAGCGCGTCAACGTGCCGGACGATGCAGTTCGGCAAGTCGCTGAAAACCTAGTTCACAGGGTTTTGGAATGCAAAAAAAAAATTAAACAATTTTCATTTGAACTATTTATTCCATTTTTCGAAAGCCAATTTTCTTAATAAAAAACAGAAAACTAAGTCGGGTATTTACTTAGGAAGCTTCCTATCGTCAATTTACAGTCAATGGGCTTATGGATCTGATTTGGAAAATTTACGTTACACCTTGTCAATAAAACCTTACGAAAAGGGCTCTCAAACCCCGTGGAATGCCGCGAGGGAAAGGTCTGTAAGGAAAACCTGCCGTCAGCCGGCGAGTTTGTAGCCTTCAAGGGCTCTGGCACGCTTGTTTCGGCAGCGTATGAAGGGTGAGATGCGCCCCATGCCTGTCGTGCAGGTGCATAACAAGAAGGAGGCGCAATGTACGCCGTGACTCATCTCCATCTCTCCCCCAAGGGCGATTTTTCCGCTGCCCTTATCGATGACCTGCAAAGGTCTGACTCAATTTTTGCAGTCGCCCGAGACCCTCGAGGCGGACACAGGCAATCCCGGCAACCGACGCGCTGATCCAGCGGTGTCTGGCAGCAGGGGGTTACAGGTGTACAATGCGCCGCGTTTTAACTGTGACCCTCTGCGCAACAGCGCAAACCTCAAGGCTATCCGCCTTGTTCACTCCGCCGCGTCACGAGCGTGTCGGGTTCGATTTCGTCACAGATAAAAACAAACAGGTGACGCATGACTGTCGTAAAAACGCTGAACTCCTGGTGCCTGCGCTGGGGTTTGATCGGCGCTGCTTGAAATCGCAACCGAGCAGCAACGTCTACTGAACATCATCAAACCTTGCGTGAGACCCTTTTCATGAGTGGACAAAACTCGCATTCAGGCGAGCTGAAACGCGGCCTGAAAAATCGCCATATTCAACTGATCGCCCTCGGTGGCGCGATCGGTACCGGGTTGTTCCTTGGCTCGGCCGGCGTGCTCAAATCCGCTGGCCCGTCGATGATTCTCGGCTACGCCATCTGCGGCTTCATCGCTTTCATGATCATGCGCCAACTCGGCGAAATGATCGTCGAAGAGCCAGTCGCCGGTTCCTTCAGCCACTTCGCCCACAAATACTGGGGCGGTTTTGCCGGCTTCCTGTCGGGCTGGAACTGCTGGATCCTGTACATCCTGGTAGGCATGTCGGAGCTGACCGCGGTCGGCAAATACATCCACTACTGGGCGCCGGACATCCCGACCTGGGTCTCGGCAGCCGGTTTCTTCGTGTTGATCAACCTGATCAACCTGGCCAACGTCAAAGTTTTTGGTGAGGCCGAGTTCTGGTTTGCGATCATCAAGGTCGTGGCCATCGTCGGCATGATTGCGCTCGGCAGCTACCTGCTGGTCAGCGGCGACGGCGGCCCACAAGCCTCCGTGACCAACCTGTGGGAACACGGCGGCTTCTTCCCGAACGGCGTTAGCGGTCTGGTGATGGCCATGGCGATCATCATGTTCTCCTTCGGCGGCCTGGAAATGCTCGGTTTCACCGCCGCCGAAGCCGACAAACCGAAAACCGTGATCCCGAAAGCGATCAACCAGGTGATCTACCGGATCCTGATTTTCTACATCGGTGCATTGGTGGTCCTGCTGTCGCTGACGCCTTGGGACAGTCTGCTGACGACGCTGAACGCGTCGGGCGATGCCTACAGCGGCAGCCCGTTCGTTCAAGTGTTCTCGATGCTTGGCAGTGACACCGCCGCGCACATCCTCAACTTCGTGGTCCTGACCGCGGCGCTGTCGGTGTACAACAGCGGCACCTACTGCAACAGCCGTATGCTGCTGGGGATGGCCGAGCAGGGCGATGCGCCGAAGGCCCTGTCGAAGATCGACAAGCGTGGCGTGCCGGTGCGTTCGATCCTGGCGTCGGCCGCCGTGACCCTGGTCGCGGTGCTGCTGAACTATCTGGTTCCGCAACATGCGCTGGAACTGTTGATGTCGTTGGTGGTGGCCACCCTGGTAATCAACTGGGCGATGATCAGCTTCTCGCACTTCAAGTTCCGTCAGCACATGAACAAGACCAAACAGACGCCGTTGTTCAAGGCCCTGTGGTACCCGTACGGCAACTATGTTTGCCTGGCGTTCGTGGTGTTCATCCTTGGCGTGATGCTGCTGATCCCGGGCATCCAGATCTCGGTGTATGCGATTCCAGTATGGGTCGCGTTCATGTGGGTCTGCTACGGCATCAAGAACAAGCGCAGCGCCCAGCAGGCGTTGCAGGCCGCAGGTTCCGCTGCCAAGTAAGTGCAAAGCGCAGAAACAACAAACCCGGCCATGTGCCGGGTTTGTCATTTATGGGTTCCATGCAAAATCCTGTGGGAGCGTGGCTTACCCGCGATTCAGGCGCCGCGGTTCATCAGGCAAACCGCGTTATCGTTCATCGCGGGCAAGCCACGCTCCCACAGGGGCCGCATTCCTTCTGTCTATTCGCGGTATCCTGCTTGTTCTGAATACGGACCTTTTTCCATGCTGGTGATTTCCAACAACGTGCATCTGCCGGATGCCGAGATCGAGTTGACGGCCATTCGCGCCCAAGGCGCCGGTGGGCAGAACGTCAACAAGGTCTCCAGCGCCATGCACCTGCGCTTCGACATTCCGGCCTCGTCCTTGCCCGAGTTCTACAAGGAACGGCTGCTGGCGCTGCGTGACAGTCGCATCACCAGCGAAGGGGTGTTGATCATCAAGGCCCAGCAATATCGCACGCAGGAAGCCAATCGCGCCGATGCGCTGGAGCGGTTGACCGAGTTGATCCTCAGTGCCACCAAGGTCGAGAAGAAGCGCCGTCCGACCAAGCCGACCCTCGGTTCGAAGAAGCGTCGGCTCGAATCCAAGACCAAGCGCGGCAGCATCAAGGCTGGGCGCGGAAAGGTCGACTTTTAACGCGCTTCTCTTTCTTCACGATACTTTGGCGCCTGCCGGTACAAGTAAACGCTTAGTATCAATCCGCTCAAAGCAGCCAACGCAGCAAACAGGAAGATCGAGGCAAACCCGAATCCAGCCGCAATCGCACCCGCCAGCGGTCCGGTGATCCCCAGCGACAAATCGATGAACAACGAATACGCCCCGACTGCTGCGCCACGGCTGGAAGCGGGCACCAGGTTGACCGCTTCCACGCCCAAGGCCGGGAACACCAGCGAAAAACCGAAACCGCTCAGCGCCGCCCCGGCCAGTGCCCAATGGGCATCGGGTGCCAGCCACAGCAGCAACAACCCGAGGGTTTCCACTGACAGGCAGGCAATCGCCACGCGAAAGCCGCCGAGGCGATTGATCAGGTTACCGAACAGCAATCGCGCACCGATAAAACTGGCGCCGAACAGGCTCAGGCACAGCACCGCGTTGGACCACTGCTGAGTGGCGTAATACAGGGTAATGAATGTGGCGATGGTGCCAAAACCGATGGAACCCAAGGCCAGACCGCAACCGTGAGGAAACACCCGCCCCAGCACGTGCATGAACGGCAGGCGTTCGCCGACAACGATAGGTGCGGCGGTTTTTGGCCAGGCCAGCGCCAGCCCCAGAACGGCCAACAGCACGATGCTCACGCCCATGCTCCACAAACCCAGTTGACTCACCAGTAACACCCCCAGCGGCGCGCCGACCGCCAGCGCGCCGTAACTGGCGATGCCGTTCCAGGAGATGACCTTGGCGGTGTTCGCTGCGCCGACCCGGCCGATGCCCCAGCCGATCGACCCGGAACCGACCAGGCTTTCCGCGCTGCCGAGCACCAGTCGGCCGATCAACAGGCTGATCAGGCTTAATGTCGGCAGGCTTTGCGTCCAGGCCGAAATCAACATGAACACACCGCTCAAACCACAGCCGGCGAGGCCGTACATCACCGCCAGTTTGCTGCCCTTGTTGTCGATGATTCGCCCGGCGTAAGGGCGGCTGAGCAGGGTGGCCAGGTATTGCACGCTGATCACCAGCCCGGCGATCACAGCGCCGAAACCGAGGTCGCTGTGGACGTAGCCCGGCAATACAGCCAGGGGAATGCCGATATTCAGGTAACCGATGAATGTGAACAGGACGATGGAAACGACTTGCAGCGTGACCGCCATGGGGCGCTGGGTTTCTGACATGGGTAAAGATCCACGGGGCAGCAGGATAGATAGGCTGCTTATGATAGCGGCGTGAACGGTCGCGGGGCGTGAAAAAGTAAAACTATTTGCCAGGCGGGGTGAGTCAGGTTTTGGCGGGGGCAATCAGTTGCGTCGTGACCAGAGCGGCCAAGGCGTTTTCTTCGCTGCCGAAGCGGGCCAGCAACGCGGCTTGTTTCTCGGGGGAAAGGCGGTTCCAGATCTCGATCATTTTTTCGGCGGTGCCGATCAGGACGCTGGCCTGTGCTTCAGTGAAATCATCGCTCATGGTGCGGGCTCGCGGTTCAGGCAGTGTGGAAAGCGCATATTAGCGCTTTCCACACGGTCTGGTCGTGCGGGTGTATCAGTCTTCGCTGTCGGCCTGGCGGCGTTCAGGTGCTTCTTTCGTCTCGGGCTGTTGGGCGCCGGCTTGTTGCGTGGTTGTCTGCTCAGTTTCGTGCAGGCTTGGGAAGGGGAGATTAGGGATCTCGTGCATGTCGCGCTCCTCGCTAAGTCTGTTGATAGATCTGGTAGATCCGCGCTTTTAAAAAAGCCTGCGCAGGATACAGCAGGAGAAATGACAAATAGACTTTTATATCCATTTGTTGCGACGGATGGGATTGTCTAGACAGGTCTGTGTAGGCGCTGGCGCAGCCTGCGATGATCGTTCCCACGCTCTGCGTGGGAATGCCTCAATGGACGCTCTGCGTCCGCTGTTGGGACGCGGAGCGTCCCGGGCTGCATTCCCACGCGGAGCGTGGGAACGATCATTGGGGGAGGGTTATTTGCAGACGTTGGCGATAGCTTCGGCCAGCAAGTCCAGACGCGTCGCATCAATCCCCGCCACGTTCGCCCGGCCCGAGCTCACCATATACACGCTGTGATGCTCGCGCAGTTGCTTGACCTGCTCCGGCGACAAACCGGTGTAGGAAAACATCCCGCGTTGCACACCGATGTGCGCAAATCGCTCACGCAAGCCATGGGGTTCAAGTGCTTCGACCAGACCGCTGCGCAACTGGGCAATGCGCAAACGCATGGCTTCCACTTCGTCGGCCCAGCGGCTTTTCAGCTCTGGATCGCCGAGGATGGTCGCGACCACGGCGGCGCCATGATCCGGCGGCGTCGACCACAGGTTACGGGCGATGTTGGCCAGTTGGCTGCGGATATCCACCAGCTTGTCGGCGGTTTTCGCGCAGACAATCAGTGCGCCGGTGCGGTCGCGGTACAGGCCGAAGTTCTTCGAGCAGGAACTGGTGATCAGCACTTCCGGCAACTCGGCGGCGAACAACCGCGTCGACCAGGCATCTTGCTCCAGGCCATCGCCGAAACCCTGATAAGCGAAGTCGATCAGTGGCAGCAAATCACGACTGCGTACCACGTCCAGCACCCGACGCCAATCGTCATGGGACAAATCGAAACCGGTCGGGTTGTGGCAGCAGGCGTGCAGCAGCACTACATCGCCCTTGGGTGCTTGATTGAGCACCGCCAGCATCGCTTCCACATCGAGGCGGTTGTCGCTGCCCACGTACGGGTAATGACTGACCTTGACCCCGGCCGCCGCGAAAATGGTTTCGTGGATCGGCCAGGTCGGGTTGCTCAACCACACGCCACGGCCCGGCAAGCATTGGGCGATGAAGTCGGCGCTCAAACGCAATGCGCCAGTGCCGCCCGGCGTTTGAGTGGCGCCGGCCCGTTGTTCGGCGATCAGCGCCGAATCTGCGCCAAGCACCAACTCGTTGATCACCTTGCCGAACGCTGCATCGCCGTGACCGCCGATGTAGGTCTTGGTGGGCTGACGATCCACCAGGCGCTGCTCGGCGAGCTTCACCGCTTCGGGGATTGGTGTCAGGCCCTGGGCGTCTTTATAGACACCCACGCCAAGGTCGAATTTGCGCGGGTTAGGGTCCTGCGCATAGGCCTCCATCAGGCCGAGAATCGGGTCGCCAGGTACTCGACCGATGGCGTCGAAATGCATTATTTGCGGCCCTCGGCGTTCTTCGCCACTTCGTCAGTGCGCGCGGCCATGATGAAATCGTTGCGGTGCAGGCCTTTGATGGAGTGGCTCCACCAGGTCACGGTGACTTTGCCCCACTCGGTCAGCAGGCCTGGGTGGTGACCTTCGGCCTCGGAAATTTCACCGACGGCATTGGTGAACGCCAGCGCGTGTTTGAAGTTCTTGAACAGGAAAACTTTTTCCAGCTGCATCACGCTGTCGCGAACTTCGATGTTCCAGTCAGGGATCTGCTTGATCAGGATCGGCAATTCTTCGTCGCTGACCTGAGGGGCGTCGGCGCGGCAGGCTTCGCAATGGGCTTGGTTTAATGTGGACATGATGTGTTCCTGAAATCGAGTGTTTTGAAAAACGGTCGTCAGTGGGACCACGCTAAAGCAAAGCGGCGATCCGTAACAGACTCACTTGATGCCAAAAGACGCGGGTCACGCGGCTTTTGGCGGAAATTTCGGCGCGCGCAACCCCAGCTGCATACCTTGCTTGACCATGCCCATGATGTCTTCGTGGGCCAGATCGAACAGGCGCTTGAGGTTCGGCAGGACAAAGTACAGCGGTTGCAAGATGTCGATGCGGTACGGCGTGCGCATGCATTCCAGCGGGTCGAAGGCCTGATGCTCAGGCTCGTTCGACAAGCAGTAAACGGTTTCTTTGGGCGAGGACAGAATGCCGCCGCCATAGATGCGCAGGCCTTGCGGCGTGTCGACCAGGCCGAACTCGATGGTCATCCAGTACAGGCGCGCCAGGTACACCCGTTCTTCCTTGGAGGCCTGTAGGCCCAGTTTGCCGTAGGTGTGGGTGAATTCGGCAAACCAGGGGTTGGTCAGCAGCGGACAGTGGCCAAAGATCTCGTGGAAAATGTCCGGTTCTTGCAGGTAGTCCAGCTCTTCGCGGGTACGAATAAACGTCGCCACCGGGAACTGCTTGTTCGCCAGCAATTCGAAAAAGGTCTGGAAGGGAATCAGTGCGGGGACTCGGGCAACCTGCCAACCGGTGGTTTCACCGAGGACCTTGTTGATTTCACCGAGTTGCGGAATGCGGTCGTGGGGCAGACCGAGTTTTTCGATACCGTCCAGGTATTCCTGGCACGCACGGCCCTCGACCACTTTCAGTTGGCGAGTGATCAGCGTGTTCCACACCGCGTGTTCTTCGGCGGGGTAGTCGATAAAACCTTGCGCATCGGGCTCACGAGCCACGTATTGCGTCTGCTTCATGCTGCTCTCCTGCTAGGGGATACGTTCTTGTTGTGTGTACAGCTATGGACCTAGAAATACTCCAAGGCGTGCGGTGTTGCAGCAGGTGATCTGAGTTGTGAGTAGGAAAAAACTGCGCTTTTCGTAAAATATTCGTTACGGATTGGCCGCTATGGCGTAAGTATTGATATTTGCGGGTTTGAAATGGCTCACAGGTGTCACATAATCTTGACGACTATTTGAGTGCCTCGGCAGAAAAATACGTCGGTCTGCCAAGTACCCCTGTGGGAGCGGGCTTGCTCGCGAAGGCGGTCTGTCTGATACATCAATGTTGGATGGTCCGACGCTTTCGCGAGCAAGCCCGCTCCCACAGGTTGTGCGCTCGGCATCAACCTCACTCACCGTTTTGTGGGCCTTTATATGCGTATCAAAGTTCACTGCCAGAACCGCATCGGTATTCTGCGCGACATTCTCAACCTGCTGGTCGAGTACGGGATCAACGTCGCTCGCGGCGAAGTGGGCGGTGAGCACGGCAATGCGATCTACCTGCACTGCCCGAACCTGATCAACATTCAGTTTCAGGCGTTGCGTCCGAAGTTCGAGGCGATTGGCGGAGTATTCGGCGTCAAGCGCGTAGGGCTGATGCCCAGCGAGCGTCGGCACATGGAACTCAATGCCTTGCTTGGTGCCTTGGAGTTTCCGGTGCTGTCGATCGACATGGGCGGCTCCATCGTCGCGGCCAACCGTGCGGCGGCGCAGTTACTCGGGGTGCGGGTGGACGAGGTGCCGGGGATTCCGCTGTCGCGGTACGCCGAGGATTTCGATTTGCCGGAACTGGTGCGCGCCAACAAGTCACGGATCAACGGCTTGCGGGTCAAGGTCAAGGGCGACGTGTTTCTCGCCGACATCGCGCCGCTGCAATCGGAGCATGACGAAAGCGAGGCCATGGCCGGTGCGGTATTGACGTTGCACCGGGCGGATCGGGTGGGCGAGCGCATCTATAACGTGCGCAAGCAGGAATTGCGCGGCTTCGACAGCATTTTCCAAAGCTCGAAAGTGATGGCGGCGGTGGTGCGCGAAGCGCGGCGCATGGCCCCGCTGGATGCGCCGCTATTGATAGAAGGCGAAACCGGCACCGGCAAAGAGTTGTTGGCGCGGGCCTGTCACTTGGCGAGCCCGCGTGGGCAGTCACCGTTGATGGCGCTCAACTGTGCCGGTCTGCCAGAGTCCATGGCCGAGACCGAATTGTTCGGCTACGGTCCTGGTGCCTTCGAAGGCGCGCGGGCCGAAGGCAAGCTTGGGCTGTTGGAGCTGACGGCGGGCGGTACGTTGTTCCTCGACGGCGTCGGCGAAATGAGCCCTCGCTTGCAGGTGAAATTGCTGCGCTTTCTGCAGGACGGTTGCTTCCGTCGTGTCGGCAGCGATGAAGAGGTCTATCTGGATGTGCGGGTGATCTGCGCAACGCAAGTGGATTTGTCCGAGCTGTGCGCTCGCGGTGAGTTTCGCCAGGATTTGTACCACCGCTTGAACGTGCTCTCGCTGCACATCCCGCCGCTACGCGAATGCCTCGATGGGCTGGCGCCGCTGGTGGAGCACTTCCTTGATCAGGCCAGTCGGCAGATCGGTTGCCCGTTGCCGAAACTGGCCCCGGCGGCCATGGAACGACTCAGTCATTATCATTGGCCGGGTAACGTGCGGCAGTTGGAGAACGTACTGTTCCAGGCCGTTTCCCTGTGCGACGGCGGCACCGTCAAAGCCGAGCACATTCGTCTGCCGGATTACGGCGTGCGTCAGCCCCTCGGCGATTTTTCGCTTGAGGGTGGCCTGGACGAGATTGTCGGGCGCTTTGAGAAAGCGGTGCTGGAGCGTTTGTATTCCGAGCATCCGAGCAGTCGGCAACTGGGCAAGCGGCTGGGGGTTTCGCATACGACCATTGCCAACAAGTTGCGTGAGTATGAGGTTGGTAAAGACAACACCTGACTGATCGTTCCCACGCTCTGCGTGGGAATGCCTCAATGGACGCTCTGCGTCCGCTCTTGGGACGCGGAGCGTCCCGGG
>NZ_JBXAOA010000065.1:0-17658 GCF_058802325.1 Pseudomonas sp. GW822-FHT02E03
CCCCCCCCCCCCCCCCCCCCCCCCCCCCCCCCCCCCCCCCCCCCCCCCCCCCCCCCCCCCGCTCCCACAGGTTCTGCAACCTGACTACCGACATTGGGGCTTGCCCAATCGGATTTGCCTAGGCAGAATCCGCTCCGTCCTAGGGGAGTAGTCTCCCACGAGCGCCATGCTCGTCCGGCATACGTCAACATACTTGGTCAAAAGACCATGGCGTATGCGACCCAAGCGTCCGCATCAGACGGATCGCAGGGTTTGACAAGACCTATGACACGAACACCTTACCCGGGGCGGGAAGGCTGTACGTGTCATAGCCGTGTCGACCCGCCCCTTAGGAAAACCCTGATGATGTTGGACTCTCTACTCGTTCCCACCGCAATCGTTGCCTTGGCCGAAATCGGCGACAAGACGCAACTGCTCGCGCTCATTCTTGCCGCCCGCTTTCGCAAACCCTGGCCGATCATCGCCGGCATCGTCGCCGCGACCCTGGCCAACCATGCGGCCGCCGGCGCGGTAGGCGCCTGGTTCGGCAGTTTCTTCTCGAATGCGACGTTGCACTGGATCCTCGCCGCGAGCTTTACCGCCACGGCCCTGTGGACGCTGGTGCCGGACAAGATGGACGAAGACGAAGCCAGCACCGCCCGCAAATTCGGGCCGTTCCTGACCACCCTGATTGCGTTCTTCCTCGCGGAAATGGGCGACAAGACCCAAGTTGCAACCGTGATGCTCGCTGCACAATACCCGGACCTGTGGCTGGTGATCATCGGCACAACCGCCGGGATGTTGATTGCTAACGTGCCGGTGGTACTGGCAGGTAATTTTGCGGCAGACAAACTGCCCTTGACCCTGATCCGTCGCCTGGCGGCGTCAGCGTTCCTGATCCTGGCGATTGTTGCGGTGTACAAGGCGATGCAGAGCAGTGGGTGGGTTTGACGCGGTAGGTCGTTAGACCGCGTTATCGTTCTTCGCGAGCAAGCCCGCTCCCACATTTGATCTTCAGTGTTCACAAATAATGTGTTCACAGAAAATCCCCTGTGGGAGCGGGCTTGCCCGCGAAGGCGTCAGCGGTATCAACACATATCTATCAGGATTTCGATGCTTTCTCGTACAACGGCATCACCTTCGGAATCGCCGCTTGCAAGGCAGCAATCCGACTGGTCGACGCCGGGTGAGTGCTCAAGAATTCTGGCGGTGCGCCATTCGAGGCTTTGCTCATTTTGTTCCACAGGGTGATCGCGGCGTTCGGGTTGTAACCGGCACGGGCCGCCAATTCGAGGCCGATCAGGTCTGCCTCATTTTCATTCTCGCGACTGTTGGGCAAGGTCATGCCGTATTTCGCCACGGTGTCCGCCAGAGCCAGGCCACCCTCGCCCAGGCCGAACAACGCGCCAGCACCCTGCTTGGCCATTTCGATACCGTAGGCCTTGGACATCGCTTCGCGACCGTGCTCGCGCAAGGCGTGAGCGATTTCATGGCCGATGATGGCGGCGATTTCGTCGTCGGTGAGTTGCAAGGTGTCGATCAGCCCGGTGTAGAAAAAGATCTTGCCGCCAGGCCCGCAGGAGGCATTCAGCTCGTCGCTCTTGATCAGGTTCACTTCCCATTGCCACTGGGCCGAATCCGGACGGAACACCGGCGCCTGGGCAATCAGGCGACTGGAGATCGCCTGGACGCGCTTGGCACTGTTACTGGTTTTGTCCAGCACGCCTTTGCTGCTCGCCTCCCCGACGGTCTTTTGATAAGACTGGGCGTACATCTGGTTGACCTCAGAGGTCGACAACATGCTGAACATGTATTGCTTGCGCTCAACGCCCACGGCCCCACCGCTAGTGGTGTTGACCGACTGACAACCGGCGAGCAGCAGACCTGCGCTCAGTGCACACAAAACCAATGTCTTATTCATCAAGAAGCTCCCTGGAAACATGCCGCGTATCCTAGGTGGGGATTTGTATCGGCGCCAGATACAACGGACGTGTAGCACGTACATTTCAGACAAAGCCCTTATCACCGTAGGAAAAATTTCACATAACAGTGCCCACAACGGCCGCTCACGGCCAGCAGTGATTCATTTGCGACATCCAGCACTCCAAAACAGCCAATTCGTCATGCATCGTTCATGACCTTCCAGCTTCCTGCCGATACAGCACCGCAGACGTCCTCTTGCGTGCGGAGCACCCATGAAATTCAAGTCGATCCAGTTTTCCGTTGCCGCCCTGGCCGGCGCCATTGTGCTCAGCGTCGTTGCAGCCCTGGTGCTGTATGCGCTGTTTTCCGGCGCCCGGACCCAAGACATGGTCCAGCAACGGACCCAGGCGCAGTTCGAACAAGTCATCGAACAACGCCTGACCTCGCTGGCGCAAACCCAGGTCAGCCAGATCCAGCGCGAACTCGAGGCACCGCTGCTGATCGCCGGTGGCCTGGTGCGGGTCAACGCGTTGATCGGTACCCCGGGCGCCGATGGTCAGCCACAGTTGAGCCTGAGCCGTGAGCAACTGATCAACTTGATCAAGGAAAACGTGGCTCGCAACCCGAAAATTCTCGGCACCTACATCGGCTGGGAAAAAAACGCACTCGACCACAACGATGCGGCCTACATCGACACTCCAGTAGTCGGTATCGACGCCAGCAACGGCCGTTTCCTGCCGTGGTGGTTCCGCAATGAAGACGGCAGCCTGGGCCTGGACAAACTGGTGGACGTCGACGACCAGAAAACCCTGTCCACCGGCGTACGCGCCAGCGAGTACTACCTGTGCTCCAAGGAAACCAAAAAATCCTGCGTGATCGATCCGGCGCCCTACAAGGTCGGCGACAAGATCGTCATGCTCGCCTCTTTCATTGAGCCGATCATGCTCAATGGCGTATTCCAGGGCATCGTCGGCGCCGACCTGTCAGTGAACTTCATCCAGGAAATGCTCCTGGGGGCGAATCAGAAACTGTACAGCGGCGCCGGTGAAATGGCCCTGATCGGCGGTAACGGCCGGATCGTCGCCTACACCAAAGACCCCAGCAAATTCGGCGAGAAAGTCAGCGACATCCTCGACAGCAAACAGATTGCCAACATGGCCAATCTCAAGCGCGGCGAAGTCACTTACACCGTCGACAAGGCCCAGGGCCGGATCGAGCTGTACCTGCCCTTCGGCATCGGCCAGACCGACGCCCGCTGGACCTTGATGCTGCAGCTGCCACTGAATGCGGTGATGGCGGACCTGCAAAAGCTTCAGGGTGATCTGGACGCACAGCGCAAATCCGACACCTTTGGCATGGCCATGGTCGGCCTGTTGATCGCGAGTATCGGTTTGCTGGTGATCTGGCTGGTGGGCCATGGCATTGCTCGCCCGCTCAAGCAAATGGTGGCGATGCTCGACGACATTGCCCAGGGCGAAGGCGACCTGACCCGTCGTCTGACCAGTGACCGCGCCGACGAATTGGGCTCGATCGCCAAAGGCTTCAACACCTTCCTCGCCAAGTTGCAGGCGATGATCACGCAAGTGGTGACGTCGGTGCAGAGCGTCAGTGATTCCTCGGAACACACCGCCGACATCGCCATCCGCACCAACATTGGTGTGCACAAACAAATGGCCGAGATCGATCAGGTCGCGACCGCCGTGCATGAAATGACCGCCACCGCCCAGGACGTGGCACGCAACGCCACCCAGGCCGCGCAAGCCGCCAGCCATGCGGATCAGGCAGCGGCGCAAGGCATGCAAATCGTCCGGGATACGTCGAATTCGATTGGCGTTTTGGCGGTGGAAATCGGCAAGGCCGTCGGCGTGGTGCAGACCCTGGCCAAGGACAGCGAAAACATCAACGCGATCCTGACGGCCATTCGCGGTATCGCCGAGCAGACCAACCTGCTGGCCTTGAACGCGGCCATCGAAGCCGCCCGTGCCGGTGAGCAAGGTCGTGGGTTTGCAGTGGTGGCCGATGAAGTGCGCAACCTGGCGCAGAAAACCCAGAAGGCCACTGAGGAAATCCAGACCATGATCCAGCATCTGCAGCAAGGCACCCGCGATGTGGTGCGGGTCATGGAAGACAGCCAGAACCGCACCGACGAAAGTGTGCAACACGCGGCGAAAGCGGCCGAGGCGCTGGAAACAATTACCCAGGCGGTGTCGGTGATCAACGACATGAACACCCAGATCGCCAGCGCCGCCGAGGAACAGAGCGCGGTGGCGGACGACATCAACCGTAACGTGATCAACATCGGGCAAGTGGCCAATGAAGTGGCCGGCGGAGCGGATGAATCGAGCGCGGCCAGTGCGGATTTGACCAAGTTGGCGGAACAGCAGCGGCGGTTGATCAATCAGTTCAAGGTTTGATCCGAAGGCCTCTTCGCGGGCAAGCCTCGCACAGGTTTTGTGAACACCATAAATCCCTGTGGGAGCGGGCTTGCCCGCGATGACGTCAACCCAGACAACAGATCAACCCGGAGTCAAACACTCCGGCCCATTAAGCTTCGGATCATTCACCAGATTCGCCAGCACCCGCTCGCGCAACGCCGCGGGCTCACTGGCCAGCAACGCCTGCAAGGCATGCAACGGCGTTTCGGGGTCGAGCCAGGCTTGCTGCCCCGCCGCATCGAGAATCAACGGTCGACGTTGACTCGAGGCCGGCTGGGTGATCACCGCCGTACTCAACCACACCTGCTCCTGCACCGGATACGCCTCCCAGATCGCCGCGAAGAACAGCGCCGAGCCCTCCCCCGGGGTCAGCCAGTACGGACGTTTGCGGGTAGTGCCGCGCCATTCATAGAAACCATTGGCTGGTAGCAGGCAACGACGCAGGCGCAAGGCTTCGCGAAACATCGGCTGTTCGGCAACGGTTTCGGCGCGGGCATGGGCCGGGGTGCGGGACAGGTCGGTCAGCCACGGCGGCGTCAGGCCCCAGCGGGCGCGGGCCAACTCACGTTGCCCGTCTGCGCCGGCACGCAG
This sequence comes from Pseudomonas sp. GW822-FHT02E03, assembly GCF_058802325.1. NCBI lineage: Bacteria > Pseudomonadati > Pseudomonadota > Gammaproteobacteria > Pseudomonadales > Pseudomonadaceae > Pseudomonas > Pseudomonas sp. GW822-FHT02E03. Next base: position 4,929 of record NZ_JBXAOA010000065.1, read on the forward strand.
CATTAACACCGAATCGTTGGGGGAGATATTCCACTGGGCCTGCTGATCGGCGGGGAATCCGGGCAGGGCCGCGAAGGCGGGGTTCCAGCGAAACAGGGCATAACGTCCACACATGGGGCAATACGACTCTTGATCAAACGAACGTCAGCCTAACAGACCAGCGTGCCGGGAAAACTCTCCGGCTCATCGCCGGACAGCGGCAGCGCGGCATTGTACGCGGTGATCAGCTCCCGGGCGTATTCGGCCTGGTCGTTATCGACCGATAAACCCAACAGGCCGAACATCGGCAATTCCCCGGTGCCGCCGATCAAATCCCGGCCTGCCAGATGCGCCTCGATACCCTCACTGGCGAGCATGCTTTGAAGCAGTTCGCCTTCCATGAGATTTTCCGGCTCGTAGATTCGCTGCATTCGCGCCCTCACTCGTCTTCGCTGTAAACCTCGAGCATCCATTCCAAACCATCGGTTTCGAGATGAAACCTGATCGGCCGACAACAGACCGGACAGTCTTCAATATATTCCTGATCGCCACCGGACAAATCCAGAACCGCCTCGGATTCCTCACCGCAATACGGGCATTCATAGCGCTCTGTTTCCAGCATCGCGGTCTCCCAAGTGACTTGTGCGTATAATCGCCGGTCTATTTGCAGGGCTATTTTCGTCTGGCTAACTTTTCAGACCGTGCCCCGTTGGTTTTCGATCAAAACCTTTACTTACCCTAGCCGTTTCTAACAAGAGAGCATGATGGGCGAATTCGATGCCATCCGACCTTACGACGACAGCGAAGTCCCGGCAGTGCTGAACCGGCTGCTCGGCGACAAGGCGTTTCTAGATATCCTCATCCACTTCCGCTTCCCGCGCTATGCCGGTGCCTTCGGCTGGATGCTCAAACCTCTTATAGCTCATCGACTGCGCCGTGAGTTCGCCGGCGTCAACTCGGTGGCCACCTTGCAGGACAAAGTCGAGTTTTACGTCGACCACACCATCGAGCGTGCCACGGACGGTGTGACGTACACCGGCGTGGAGCAATTCAAGTCCGGCAGCGCCTACCTGTTCATCGCCAACCACCGCGACATCGTGATGGACCCGGCCTTCGTCAACTACGCCGTGTACCACGCCGGCCTGCCTACCCCGCGCATTGCCATTGGCGACAACTTGCTGCAAAAGCCTTTTGTCAGCGATTTGATGCGCCTGAACAAGAGCTTCATCGTGCACCGCTCGATCACCGGTCGCCGGGAAAAAATGGCGGCGTATCAGCTGTTGTCGGCGTACATCAACCACTCGATCCGCAACGACTGCGCCTCGATCTGGATCGCCCAGGCTGAAGGCCGGGCCAAAGACGGCGACGACCGCACCGAGTCGGCGATCCTCAAGATGTTCCACATGAGCCGCAAGGACGAGCCGTTCGGCGAAGTCATCCGCTCGCTGAACCTCACCCCGGTGTCGATCAGCTACGAATACGACCCGTGCGACCAGGCCAAGGCGCGCGAGCTGTACATCCGCGCCACCACCGGCAGCTACACCAAGGTGCCGGGCGAGGATGACGTGAGCATCGCCAAAGGTATCACCGGTTACAAAGGCCGGGTCCATGTGAACTTCGCCGCGCCGATCACCGAATTGTTCGAAGATACCAAGCAATTGGCGATCGAAATGGACAAGCAGATTCTTGGTGGTTACCGGTTGTTCCCGGTGCACTACCTGGCCTATGCGCAGTGGAAGGACGCCGACCCGCAATTGCCGGTGCCGAAAGCGGCCGAGGTGTTTGCGGCGGACGAACTGGCCAAGGCTCAGGAAGAATGGCAGCGCCGGCTGGAGGCTTGCCCTGAGGAGCATCGTCCGTTCCTGGTGCTGCAATATGCGACGCCGGTGCGCAATCAGTATCGGGTCAAGGCCGGGTTGCCGCTGTAAGGCAATGGCTGGAAATGACAACGGCGCCTTCGGGCGCCGTTTTTGTTTGTCTTGATGCGACAGGACAGTCAGGCACTGTACTTGCTCCCGCCCGGCTGCGCAGCAGTCATAAAGTCAGCGCTCGCGGTGCATCTGACACTACCAGGGTGACTGGTTTGGGGCCGCTTCGCAGCCCAGCGGGAGCAAGCTCCCTCGCCACAGGGTCTTGTGTCAGATTTTCAGACGCGAGTACTGATCCACGACACCAGCAACGCCATCCCGAGGCAGGCGAAACCGAAGCGGTAGAAAAACCGGTTCATGCGCAGGGTCGCCCAATCCAGTGTTGGCTCTTCGCTGGGACGACTTTGGCGCTGCGCCTCGATACTGGCCAGGGCGCGCTGTTCGCGGCGACGGGTGGCGTGCAGCAACCAGCCGCCCGGGAAGGCGAACAGCAAGGCCAGCAAATTGATCAATTTGGCGGGATGAGCAGTAAGAAGCGAAATCAATTGCAGCGACATCACAAACCTCAGGCAAACCGGTGTAGCAGACGCCGGACCGACGACCACGGCGCGGATTCTACCGAAACTGCCCCAACCTGCCCCGGCTTTCCGACAAATAACGAAACCATTTAGCCGATTGCTGTCCTGTGTCATGGCACCGTCATCTGAATCCGCCAGTCTGTCGCCCCTCGAAACCGACACGGACTCCGTCATGCTCCACGCCGAAAACCAGGACCGCCTCTACCTCATTGCCCAAAGCGACGAACAACAAACCTTAGTCGGCAGCCTCGCCTTCAACGTTCAGGACCGGCATTGGCTGGTGTATTGCGCGCTGGGTGGGCATCAACATGCGGATTTGCCGGAAACGGATTTGCTGACGGGGGTGAGCGTGCTGGATTTTTATTCGGAGGCGGCTTGAGCGTCCTACAAGCGCAGTGATTGAAACGGAAGATTCCGACAGGTTTTGAAGGTTGTCGCTCGGAAATGGGGTGGATAGGCTTTGGGGGTCGCTGCACATCAGCGACCGGGCGTCGCAGTCCGTTCAGTTCAGCTCATTTGGTGCATAATCGCCGGCCCAAACCGGAGCGCTTCGGTGCTAGTCGTTTGGTTTAATGGTGGCTGTGCGCGGGATACCTTCGGGTATGCCGGGTTTCCGAATGGCTCGGTCTGCGACCCCGCGTACAGCTGCCTCCTTCAATCGCGTCGCAGCGATCGTGGCAGCTAAACCTTTCATTCGGAGCGTCACCATGTTCAAAGCCACACCCAATCCTCCAGAAACCGAGAACGTTTCGCCCTACGAATCCAACGATTCAAAAAAATTCCACGACGCCGCCAACCGCGCACTCGATCACTACCTCAACCCCTCCGCCCTCAAATCCCCCGTGGCCCGCAAACCGAGCACGATGTATATGGTTGCACCGGATATCAAAGACGAAGACCTGTTGGCCCACACCTGTGAATCGTTGGCCCAGGCCAGTGTGATGGCGAGTGATTTTGCGGGGTATCTGGAAGGGCCGCATCGGTATACGGCGATGGCGATTCAACAGATCGTCATGCTGGCAGAACTGGCGGTGAACCGGATGCTGGATAACGTCGCCATACCAAAACCTGCGCCGCACAGCTGATCCCCTGTAGGAGCGAGGCTTGCCCGCGAAGGCTTTCTCACATACAACATTGATGTCGCCTGTCACGCCGCCATCGCGAGCAGGCTCGCTCCCACATTTGAATCGTGTACATCTGCGAGAGATTGGCCGGCTGTCAGGCTGCCTTCGCGGGCAAGCCCGCTCTCACAATGAATCTGCGGACACAAAAAAACCCGGCGCCATCACTGACACCGGGTTCTTTAAACAAGAAGCAAACCGTTACTCGGCAAGCACCTGACCAATCGTCGGGTCCTTGAACAAGCGGGTCAACGCATCACTCAACACATCACTGACCAGCTTGGTATTGGTTTCCTGATTCGGCGCCATGCCAAAACGCTGATCGAGCGACGCGCCGTAGCGACCGCTGTAACGACGGTTGGCATTCTGCACATCCGAACGGAACGTCGCGCCAATCGTTGCCTCAGTCACATACAGGCCTTCCTTGGGCGACTGATACTTAAGCTCGGCCAGGGTCACCGTCAATTGCGGTGCATTCAGCGCATTGGCCGTCGGGGTAAAGCCCAGCAAGCGCACGGCCGCTTCAGCCTGAGCCTGCAACTTCGGCAGAATCTGCGCGCCCTGCACGGTGATTGCACTGGTCTCCGGATACAGACCACCACGAGTCCCCAGCGTTGGCGACGGACGACCGTCCACCACACGCACCACCACCGGCTGGCCACGGCCGACCGGCGCCAGCTGAGCTGTCAGCTTGGGTTCCGGGTTCAGTTGTTGCGGGCTGTGGGCGCAGCCGACGAGGGTCAAACTGGTCACAGTAATCAAACCGAACAACAGGCGTTGCAACATGCTCTTCTCTCCAGAATCAGGCACAAACAGGCCCGCAGTATAGCGGTGCGCCACTGCGGCGAACTAGCTTCGCACAACGATTACTGAAATCTCTGACAAACACGGCGCAGCGCGGTTCCTGTCACACATCTGTCACCGACCTTACACATGCACGTCATGGCTCACTGGCAACCTTCACAGCAGTCACCCCACAAGGTACTTTGCCATGCGTTTTCTCATCTCAATGTTCGCGCCACGTCCACTGCATCGCTGTTTTGCCCTGCTCGACCGCGATGGCCGCTGCCAGGCGTTCAAACAGTGCAGCCTCCAGCCCATGGGCGATGGCTGGGTCGAAATCGAAGAAATCCGCCTCAACTGGCTGCACCATCCCCTGCCCGCCAGCGCCCGTGTCAGCCAGCGCCAGCCACGTGCGCGGGCACAACAACTGTTGACCACCTGACCGGACGCCTAATAAAAGTCATTAAACACGACCATTTCCCTGCGTTTCTTAGATACAATCTCCCCCCGATTATAAGGACGTCTCCTGATCGGGCCTCGCAGCATCGTCAATGCCTCGGTATTGACACCCCCGCACCGCCCACAGAGAGCCGCCCACACAGATCGAGTGAAGCTGGCGCGCTTGCTGTTCCCTAAGCAAAAACACCACTTTTCGCGAATCTGCAGAGCTGTCATTACGCTCGGTTACTGAGCTATTTGCCCGTTTTGCCTGTCATGTACCCCATGGCGGCAATCCATCCGGGCACAGTGCCAGGCTGGGACAGCCCTTTTTTGAGGTTCACGTCTTCAAAAGAGCGTGAAAAAAACGGGTTTTCACAACTTCACAAGAGTGTGGCGAGCAAATGAATAGTTTTGCGTCTGAACATGCACCATTAGCGTCTACAACAGCCCAACGACACAGGACCGAGTATTCCTTGAACACCGGAGCCTGAAGCCTGTCCGCTACGGATTTGGTTGCACAAACGGATGTCTCGACCATAAGTCGAATTGCCAGCTGCGTGCCGAAATGAGTTCATGTGACTCTTGAAGCCAGGCCGCATGCATCCGTCGAAGTTGCAAAAAATTGCGAAGATTCGGACATGGCGATCCTGGCCATGGGTACCTGGGGCATCACTGACATCGCCCCGGAACGCCTGGCAGCTATGCCGACAATTTGGTGCTGCAGATTTTGGAGACGCGTTAAATGGCGCATAACGAAGCAGTCGACGTAGTACTGGTTGGGGCCGGCATCATGAGTGCCACCCTTGCGGTACTGCTCAAAGAGCTCGACCCCGCGATCAAGCTGGAAGTCGTCGAGCTGATGGATTCCGGTGCCGCGGAGAGTTCCAATCCGTGGAACAACGCCGGTACCGGTCACGCCGGGCTGTGTGAGCTGAACTACACGCCGCAGGCCGCCGACGGCACCGTCGACATCAAGAAAGCCGTGCATATCAACACCCAGTTCGAGGTGTCGAAGCAGTTCTGGTCCTACCTGACCAAGAAAGGCACGTTCGGCTCGTGCAAGTCGTTCATCAGCCCGGTGCCGCACCTGAGCTTCGTGCAGGGCGACGACGGCGTCTCCTTCCTCAAGGAACGTTTCAAGACGCTGAGCAAACATCACGCCTTCTCGGACATGGAATACACCGAAGACAAGGCCAAAATGGCCGAGTGGATGCCGTTGATGATGCCGGGCCGCCCGGCTGACGAAGTCGTCGCCGCCACCCGCGTGATGAACGGTACCGACGTCAACTTCGGCGCCCTGACCAACCAATTGCTCACGCACCTGACCAGCGCACCCGATGCCCAGGTCAAGTACTGCAAGCGCGTCACCGGCCTGAAGCGCAACAACGGCGGCTGGACCGTCAGCATCAAGGACGTCAATACCGGCAACAGCCGTGATGTTGACGCCAAGTTCGTGTTCCTCGGCGCTGGCGGGGCGGCACTGCCGCTGTTGCAAGCCTCGGGCATCGAAGAAAGCAAAGGCTTCGGCGGCTTCCCGATCAGCGGCCAATGGCTGCGTTGCGACAACCCGGAGGTGGTCAAGCACCATCAGGCCAAGGTCTACAGCCAGGCGGCGGTCGGTTCGCCACCGATGTCCGTGCCGCACCTGGACACCCGAGTGGTCGACGGCAAGAAGTCCCTGCTGTTCGGGCCTTACGCCGGTTTCACCACCAAGTTCCTCAAGCATGGCTCGTTCATGGACCTGCCAATGTCAGTCCGCGCCGGCAACATCGGCCCGATGCTGGCCGTGGCCAAAAACAACATGGACCTGACCAAGTACCTGGTCAGCGAAGTGATGCAGTCGATGGAACAGCGCCTGGAATCCCTGCGTCGTTTCTACCCTGAAGCGAAAGCCGAAGACTGGCGCCTGGAAGTGGCCGGTCAACGGGTGCAGATCATCAAGAAAGACCCGAAGAAAGGCGGCGTTCTGCAGTTCGGTACCGAACTGGTCGCAGCCAAGGACGGTTCGCTTGCGGCCCTGCTCGGCGCCTCGCCAGGCGCTTCGGTGACTGTTTCGATCATGCTTGAGCTGATCGAAAAATGCTTCCCGAACAAAGCCTCCGGTGAATGGGCTGCCAAACTGGCGGAAATTTTCCCGGCTCGGGAAAAAGTCCTGGAAACCGACGCTGCGCTGTATCGCAAGATCAATGCGCACAACAACGTCGCGCTGGAACTGGTTGAAGCCAGTAACGAGACCGAAAGCTACGCTTGATTCGGCGGCATAAAAAACGCCCCGTCCTCATTGAAGGCGGGGCGTTTTTTTTGTGCCGCTGAAAAGATCGCAGCCTCGCTTCGCTCGACAGCTCCTACAGGTATGAGCGAACTATTTGTAGGAGCTGTCGAGCGAAGCGAGGCTGCGATCTTTTGATCCTGATCTTTTGATCTTAACCGCGAGCCTTGTCGATCAACTCGATGTATTCGGCCGCGTTGCGCTGATCCTTGATCAGGGCAACGAAGTCATTGCCGTGCACATCCTTGCCATCCAGGTCCAGACCAGCTTCAACAAAGAACGTCAGAAAACGCTCGAAGTCATCGATGCGCAGGCCACGGTAAGCCTTGATCAGTTTGTGCAGCGACGGTGAAGTGGCGTCGACCGGCTCAAAATCGAGGAACAGCTTGATCTGTGCATCGCCGATCTCGTCACCAATCACTTGCTTCTTATCTTTACGCATTGCCGACTCCAGCTCGCAGACATTTCACGGGGCGGGCAGTTTACCCCTGCCCGGGCGTAAGGCTCAACGCGGACGAACGCTGCCAGTGTGCAGATCGGCCCAGATATGGCCGTTGGCGTAGCTGAGGAACTGGCAATACACCGTGTCGTTGCGCAACAAGTCGATTACCACCCGGTACTGGGTCATTGGGTAGAAGAGCGTCAGGGTTTTGCTTTTTTCGTCGTAGATCGGCTTCTTCAGGCTTTTGCTTTCGCCATCGAAGTTGACCAGCACCTGGCTGATGGTCGCGCCCTTGTTCAAGGATTTGCCCTTGAGGCGGATCAGCAATGGCGATGTGACCGGGATCGGCTGTTGGTTGGACTGGCGCTGGCTGCCGATCACCACCGAATACTCGGTAACCTGCAACAGTTGCTGCTGCTCGGGCTCAGCGTCACGCAGGGTCAGGTCGTCCGGGGGCAAAAACTGTGAATGCATCGGCGACGGGGCTGCGGCCAGGGGCAGGCTGAGGGTCAGCAACAGGGCGGCGCAGCTGCGGATCAAAAGGCTCATGACAAGCTCCGGGGGCGGGGCCAAGCACTCTAGCATGAGGATCTACCCGGCGAATAACCGATCCAGGTCAATACTCTGGAAGACAAGGCTGGGCATACTGAAAGAGCTTTCAGCCCCATTTCGACAGTGCACCCTCTGTTGTGGAGTACCCATGTCATTCTCCATGCCCCCGTTATTCGCCGCCTGGCGTCAGACTTGGCGCGCAGGTTATAGCCTCAGACGTTTGCGCGGCGATATCAGCGCCGGGGTGACGGTCGGGATTATCGCCATCCCTCTGGCCATGGCCCTGGCGATTGCGGTGGGGGTAGCGCCCCAGCAAGGTCTGTATACGGTGCTGATCGCCGCACCCCTGATCGCCCTGACGGGAGGCTCGCGCTTCAATGTCAGCGGGCCGACAGCCGCATTCGTGGTGATACTGCTGCCGATCACCCAACAATATGGTCTGGGTGGCCTGCTGCTTTGCACCATGCTCGCCGGGGCAATCCTGATTGCCTTGGGGCTGATTCGGGCCGGACGGCTGATTCAGTACATCCCTTACCCAGTGACCTTGGGCTTTACCGCCGGGATCGGCATTGTCATCGCCACCCTTCAATTAAAGGATTTGTTGGGCCTGAGTACCACCGGGCATGCCGAACATTACATCGAGCAATTAGGCGGGCTGCTCCAGGCGTTACCCAGCGCTCGTCTGGGGGACGGGATCATCGGTGTCATGTGCCTGGCGGTGCTGATCGTCTGGCCGCGTTTTGTGCCGAGGATTCCGGGGCATCTGGTGGCGCTGGCCGTCGGCGCATTGCTGGGGGTGGCACTGGAAAGCGGCGGGTTAGCGGTTGCGACGCTGGGGGAGCGCTTCAGCTATATCGTCGATGGCGTCAGCCATCCCGGCATACCGCCATTTCTGCCGAGCTTCGACTGGCCGTGGAATCTGCCGGGGCCCTACGGCCAGCCGCTGCACCTGTCTTACGACCTGATCCGCCAATTAATGGCGCCAGCCTTTGCCATCGCCATGCTCGGTGCCATCGAATCATTGTTGTGCGCGGTGGTGGCCGACGGCATGACGGGCAGCAAACACGACCCTAACGCCGAACTTCTGGGTCAAGGCCTGGGCAATCTGGTCGCACCGCTGTTCGGCGGCATTACCGCCACCGCGGCAATCGCCCGCAGCGCCACCAACGTGCGCAGCGGAGCGTTTTCGCCATTGGCGGCGATTATCCACAGTGCGGTGGTGTTGCTGGCGATACTCGCCCTCGCGCCCCTGTTCAGCTACTTGCCGATGGCGGCGCTGGCGGCATTGCTGGTGATGGTGGCGTGGAACATGAGCGAAGCCCGGCACGTCGTGCACACCTTGCGCATTGCACCGCGCAGCGATGTGCTGGTCTTGCTGACCTGCCTGAGCCTGACGGTGCTGTTCGACATGGTGCTGGCCGTCGCCGTCGGCCTGCTGCTGGCCGCCGGTTTGTTCATCAAACGCATGAGCGACCTCACGGACACCGCCGAACTGCCTCGCGAGTTCCATCAAGCCTTAGAGGATATGCCGGAGCATGTTCGTTGCTATGCGATACGCGGGCCGCTGTTTTTCGGTGCTGCGGAAAAAGCCCTGGGCGTACTGCGCAAATTCAGCCCGGAGGTCAAAGTGGTGATTGTCGAGATGAGTGCCGTGCCCATGCTGGACATGACGGCGTTGGCGGCCTTCGACAATATCCTCAGGGATTACCGCACCGACGGCATCGGCCTGATTCTGGTCGGAACCGCTCCACGGGTACGCCTGAAACTCAGGCGCGCGGGCATCCATCGGGAACAGAGACAGTTGGCCTACGTGAATAATCTGGAACAGGCTCGACGCAAAAGCGAACGCTGGCTCGTCGGACAGGGCTGAGCGCGCAGTTCAAGCAAGCTGCGCACGCATCCCGATGTGAGGCCTTGCATTCAAGCCTCAACATACCTGGCGGCCAATCGCCCCCAGACAATCATCCTGTTTACATGCCTTTAACGGCAAAAATCCCGTTGGCGTTACGCCAGTAGCCTTTGTAGTCCATGCCGTAACCGAAGATGTAACGGTCGATGCACGGCAGGCCGACGAAATCGGCTTTCAGGTCCGGGCGAGCCTTGCGGTCGTGGTCCTTGTCGATCAGCACGGCGGTGTGCACTTTGCGGGCACCGGCGTGTTTGCAGAAGTCGATGATCGCGCCCAGGGTATGACCCTCGTCGAGGATGTCGTCGATGATCAGCACGTCACGGTCGATGAACGAAACTTCCGGCTTGGCTTTCCAGAACAGCTCGCCGCCGCTGGTTTCGTTGCGATAGCGAGTGGCGTGCAGGTAGGACGCTTCCAGCGGGAATTGCAGATGGGTGAGCAGCTTGCCGGCGAAAATCAGGCCGCCGTTCATCACACAGAACACCACCGGATTGCTTTCAGCCAGTTGTTCGTTGATGTGTGCACCGACGCGGGCGATGGCCGCCTCGACTTCAGCTTCGGTGTACAGGCAGTCAGCCTCTCGCATGATTTGACGGATATGCTCGAGATCAGCGGACATGGCGCTCTCCAAGGGGTTTGAGGGGGAGGGACGGATTCGGAAAAGCGGGCAAAGGTACGCATCAAGCGAGGCCAGATCAAGCGTTTGTGGACTAACGTTCTGTATGTCTATAGGACAACACCCTCGGATAGATTAATCTAGGCCGGTTTTTTTGCCCGCCGCCGGAGCCTTTCCCCATGCCCATCCTTGAGATCCGCCATCCGCTGATCCGTCATAAACTTGGCCTTATGCGCCGCGCCGACATTAGCACGAAGAATTTCCGTGAGCTCGCTCAGGAAGTCGGTGCCCTGCTGACCTATGAAGCCACCAAAGACCTGCCGCTGGAAAGCTACGACATCGAAGGCTGGTGCGGCACGGTGTCGGTCGAGAAAATCGCCGGCAAGAAGATTACCGTGGTGCCGATCCTGCGTGCCGGTATCGGCATGCTCGAAGGCGTGCTCAGCCTGATCCCGGGCGCCAAAGTCAGCGCCGTGGGCGTGGCCCGCAACGAGGAAACCCTCGAAGCCCACACCTACCTTGAGAAACTGGTACCGGAAATCGACGAGCGTCTGGCGATGATCATCGACCCGATGCTCGCCACTGGTGGCTCGATGGTCGCCACTATCGACCTGCTGAAAAAGGCCGGTTGCAAGGACATCCGCGCGATGGTCCTGGTGGCTGCCCCTGAAGGCATCGCCGCTGTAGGCAAAGCTCACCCGGACGTGATGATCTACACCGCCTCCATTGACGAAAAACTCAACGAACACGGTTACATCATCCCAGGCTTGGGCGATGCCGGTGACAAGATCTTCGGCACCAAGCAGAAGGACGCTTGAGCATGCAGCAAGAGTTCAACGATCCGCTCTGGCGCACGGTGCTGTCGGGTGCACAGATGCTGTTCGTGGCCTTTGGCGCGCTGGTGTTGATGCCGTTGATCACCGGCCTCGACCCGAACGTGGCGCTGTTCACCGCAGGTTTGGGGACGATTCTGTTCCAGATCGTCACCGGGCGTCAGGTGCCGGTGTTCCTGGCATCGAGCTTCGCCTTCATCACGCCGATCATTCTCGCCAAGGGCCAGTTTGGCCTGGCGGCGACCATGGGCGGGGTGATGGCGGCCGGTTTCGTCTACACCTTCCTCGGCCTTGCCGTGAAGATCAAAGGCACCGGGTTCATCGACCGCCTGCTGCCACCGGTGGTGATTGGCCCGGTGATCATCTCCATCGGCCTGGCCATGGCACCGATCGCCGCCAACATGGCGATGGGCAAGGCTGGCGATGGCACTGAACTGATTCCTTACCAGACAGCGATGTTGATCTCGATGCCGGCGCTGCTGACCACCCTGATCGTCGCGGTGTTCGGCAAAGGCATTTTCCGCCTGGTGCCGATCATCTCCGGTGTATTGGTGGGTTTTGCCATGGCGTTCTATTTCGGCGTGGTCGACACCGCAAAGATTGCTGCTGCACCGTGGTTTGCGATTCCACAGTTCACGGCGCCGGAATTCAACTGGCAGGCGATTCTGTTCATCGTTCCGGTAGCCCTGGCGCCGGCGATCGAGCACATCGGCGGCGTGATTGCAGTGGGTAGCGTGACGGGGCGCGATTATTTGAAGAAGCCCGGCCTGCACCGCACATTGCTCGGCGATGGCATTGCCACCACCGCGGCCGGTCTGTTCGGCGGCCCGCCCAACACCACCTACGCCGAAGTGACTGGCGCGGTGATGCTGACCAAGAACTACAACCCCAAAATCATGACTTGGGCGGCGATCTTCGCAATCAGCCTGGCGTTCATCGGCAAGTTCGGCGCCCTGCTGCAAAGCATCCCGGTGCCGGTGATGGGCGGGATTCTCTGCCTGTTGTTCGGTTCAATTGCTGCGGTGGGGATGAACACCATGATTCGCCACAAGATCGACCTAGGCGAAGCACGCAATCTGGTGATTGTCTCGGTGACGCTGGTGTTCGGGATTGGCGGAGTGCTGATCGGCACCGGTACAGGCCCGGACGATTTCGGCCTCAAAGGCATCGCGCTGTGCGCGGTGGTGGCGATTGCGCTGAACCTGTTGCTGCCGGGCCATGACAGCTGGAAGCACAAGAAGGTGGAAGAGCCGCTGATCTAAGCAGGTCTCAAGAACGCCATCGCGGGCAAGCCCGCTCCCACAAGGTCAGCGCAAAACCTGTGGGAGCGGGCTTGCCC
>NZ_JBXAOA010000066.1:0-17478 GCF_058802325.1 Pseudomonas sp. GW822-FHT02E03
AATGATCTCCGATGAGCCCCCGGTGAAAGCTTAGTGGGCGATCACAGGGGGCAGCGGGGGTAGCCATTTCATTAGGGGAATGCGATACCTCTGTAGGAGCTGCCGAAGGCTGCGATCTTTTTGTGGGCTCCAGAACGTAGTCCTGAAGCCCTCGGTCTTGCTGTTTAGTCTGTGCCGCGAGGCTCTAATTCCGCTGTATCAGGAACTTTACCTTCAGCTGACCCGCGCTTTACGTACGCCGTCAGACAAGGCTGCGCACAAGCTGAGTACGCCCTCCACAGCCTGATCCGGCGTCGAGGCATTGGCGATGTGATCGATCAATGCCGACCCCACCACCACACCGTCTGCCAGACGCGCGATGGACGCGGCTTGTTCCGGTGTACGGATACCAAAACCGATGCTGATCGGCAGATCGGTATGGCGACGCAGACGGGTGACGGCTTCTTCGACATGTTCCAGAGTCGCCGCGCCCGCACCGGTCACACCCGCCACCGATACGTAGTAAACAAAGCCGGAACTGCCGTTCAATACAGTCGGCAAGCGCACGTCATCAGTCGTCGGAGTGGTCAGACGGATGAAGTCCAGGCCCGCCGCCTGTGCCGGGTCGCACAGCTCGCCATTATGCTCGGGCGGCATGTCGACCACGATCAGGCCATCGACACCGGCCTCTTTGGCTTCAGCGATGAAACGCGGCACGCCGTACATGTGAATCGGGTTGAAGTAACCCATCAGCACCAGCGGCGTATCGGTATTGCCTTCGCGGAACTCGCGAACCATTTGCAGGGTTTTCGCCAGGTTCTGTTTGGCACCCAAGGCACGAATGTTGGCCAGTTGAATCGCCGGGCCATCGGCCATCGGATCGGTGAAGGGCATGCCCAACTCGATTACGTCGGCACCCGCTCCCGGCAAGCCTTTGAGGATCGCCAGCGACGTGTCGTAGCTCGGATCGCCAGCGGTCACGAAGGTCACCAGGGCGGCGCGATTCTGTTCCTTGAGTTCGGCAAAACGCGTTTGCAGGCGGCTCATCAGTGTTTCTCCTGCTTGGATTGCTGAGAGTGTTCCATGTGGTGCATCACGGTCTGCATGTCTTTGTCACCACGGCCGGACAGATTGACCACCATCAGGTGATCTTTCGGCAGCGTCGGTGCGCGTTTGAACACTTCGGCCAAGGCATGGGCGCTTTCCAGTGCAGGAATAATCCCTTCCAGTCGACAGCATTTGTGGAACGCATCGAGGGCTTCGTCGTCGGTCACCGAGGTGTACTGGACGCGGCCGATGTCATGCAACCAGGCGTGTTCCGGGCCAATGCCTGGATAGTCGAGGCCGGCAGAGATCGAGTGAGCGTCGATGATCTGACCATCTTCGTCCTGCAACAGGAAAGTTCGGTTGCCGTGCAGCACACCCGGTACGCCGCCGTTCAGGCTGGCCGCGTGCTTGCCGGTTTCGATGCCGTAACCGGCGGCTTCGACGCCGATGATCTCGACGCTCTTGTCATCGAGGAACGGGTGGAACAGACCCATGGCGTTGGAACCACCACCGATGCACGCCACCAGACTGTCTGGCAGACGGCCTTCCTGGGCTTGCAACTGCTCGCGGGTTTCCTTGCCGATCACAGCCTGGAAGTCACGAACCATGGCCGGGTACGGGTGCGGACCGGCCACGGTGCCGATCAGATAGAAAGTGCTGTCGACGTTGGTCACCCAGTCACGCAGAGCTTCGTTCATCGCATCTTTAAGGGTGCCGGTGCCGGCGACCACCGGAATCACTTCGGCGCCCAACAACTTCATGCGAAACACGTTGGCTTGCTGACGTTCGATGTCAGTGGTGCCCATGTAGATCACGCAATCGAGGCCGAAACGCGCGGCCACGGTGGCGGTCGCCACGCCGTGCATGCCGGCGCCGGTCTCGGCAATGATGCGTTTCTTGCCCATGCGCCGCGCCAGCAGGATCTGGCCGATGCAGTTGTTGATCTTGTGCGCGCCGGTGTGGTTCAGCTCTTCGCGCTTGAGGTAAATCTTCGCGCCGCCACAGAACTCTGTCAGACGCTCGGCGAAATACAGTGGGCTTGGGCGTCCGACGTAATCTCGCTGGAAGTAGGCCAATTCTTCTTTGAACGCCGGATCTTCCTTGGCCGCTTCGTATTCGCGGGCCAGATCGAGGATCAACGGCATCAGGGTTTCGGCGACGTAACGGCCACCGAACGCGCCGAACAGGCCGTTGGCGTCGGGGCCGTTGCGCAGATTAGTCTGGGTCATGGGTCGCTCCAGTTGTATTCGAGAGGTGACGATGGGGTTCACTCTACCCCTGACGTCCCGCACTGAAAACCGATAAGATCGCCACAACCTGTCAGGAAAACTCACAGATCCCATGAGCCACGACCTTCCTCCGCTGAACGCCCTTCGCGCCTTCGAAGCCACTGCCCGCCTGAACAGCGTCAGTCAGGCCGCCGAACAGCTGCACGTCACTCATGGTGCGGTCAGTCGACAACTCAAGGCGCTGGAAGAACACCTCGGTGTGAGTCTGTTCATCAAGGATGGACGCGGCCTGAAACTCACAGATGCCGGTGTCCGTTTGCGCGATGTCAGCGGTGAGGCCTTCGAGCGATTGCGCAGCGTTTGCGCCGAACTGACCCAAAGCACCGCCGATGCGCCGTTCGTGCTCGGCTGTTCGGGCAGCTTGCTGGCGCGCTGGTTCATTCCGCGTTTGGGGCGGCTCAATGCGGATCTGCCGGATCTGCGTTTGCACCTGTCGGCTGGCGAAGGCGATCTCGATCCACGACGACCCGGCCTGGATGCTCTGTTGGTATTTGCCGAGCCGCCATGGCCGGCGGACATGCAGGTCTACGAATTGGCCAGCGAACGCATCGGCCCGGTCATGAGCCCACGATTCGTCGGCTGCGAAAGGCTGCAGAATGCACCGGCTCACGCGCTGCTGACCGAACCCTTGCTGCACACCACCTCACGTCCGCAAGCCTGGCCGAGTTGGGCACAGCAAAGCGGCCTCGACGGCAAGGCGCTGAAGTATGGTCAGGGTTTCGAGCATTTGTATTATTTGCTGGAGGCAGCAGTCGCCGGGCTGGGCGTGGCCATCGCGCCCGAGCCGCTGGTGGCCGAAGACTTGAAGGCCGGTCGCCTGGTTGCGCCATGGGGCTTCTGTGAAACCCCGGCGCAACTGGCGTTGTGGCTACCCAAGCGCGCCGCGGACGGGCGCGCTCGGCAGCTGGCGCAGTGGCTTAAAAACGAACTGCGCCAGGCATCTTAATTACCGCGTTTGCACAGCAGATAGGCCGCCAGAAGACCCAGCGCACCGACTGCGACACCGGCCGTAGTCCAAGGGTGTTCCTGGGCGTAGTCACGTGTCGCGATCCCGGTTTCACGGGTTTTGACCTTGACCTCTTCATAGGCATCGGAGAGCAGATGACGCGAATGCTTCAGCGCGTTTTCGGCGTTGATTTTCAGCGTTTTAAGGGTTTTACGCGATTCGTCCGAGGCGTCGTCCTTCAGGCTTTCCAACGATTTCAGCAGACTCTCGATCTCGGCTTCCATGCTTTGCAATGAGGCTTTACGTAACGAGGTGTTGGCCATGGTGAATCTCCTGCATTGTTTGAGTTGCGTGTGTTGGTTGGGACTTCAGGGGTTTGAGAAAGTGCAGTAAATCTGAAATTCCCCTCGGATTGGTCGACAGAAGAAATAAGAAAAATCACTGCTAGGCTGTAATTCACACCCTTAGGAGAACGCCATGACTGACCATCACACCTACAAGAAAGTCGAGCTGGTCGGCTCATCCACCACCAGCATTGAAGACGCCATCAACAATGCCCTGGCCGAAGCCAACAAAAGTCTGAAGTACATGGAATGGTTTGAAGTGACCGAAACCCGCGGACACATCAAGGACGGCAAAGCTGCACACTTCCAGGTGACGCTCAAAGTCGGATTTCGGATTGCCAGTAGCTGAGCTTTAACTAGTCTTCTGAACTTGCGCGCCGGCCGAATGCCATAGGGAATGGCAAAGCGCTACGTGGAGAGTGCGTCCGGCCGATAGCTGGATGCGCTCCCCCTATTGATCCGACCAGGGAGTGCAACCCATGAAGAAGTTTATTTTGGCGATAGGTTTGTTGAGCCTTGCGGGAACAGCCTTTGCCCAAGGCAAGTCGTGCGACGAGCTGAAAGCCGAAATCTCAGCGAAACTGGATGCCAAGGGCGTTTCCAATTACACACTGGAGATCGTCGATAAAGGCGCTGCTGCTGACGGAAAAGTCGTTGGCACCTGTGAAAAAGGCTCCAGGCAAATCGTCTACAAGCAGGGCTGACCGCCCTCGAAAATGAAAAAGCCGACGCAATGGCGTCGGCTTTTTTGTAGGCGCTGTTTGCGCCTCAGCCCTTCATGACCTGCGCCAGCAACTCATAGGAATGCACGCGATCGGCATGTTCGTACAGGTCACAGGTAAAAATCAGCTCATCGGCCTGCGTCTGTTCGATCAGCACTTCCAGCTTGGCGCGAATTTTCTGCGGGCTGCCGACCATGGCAAGGCCAAGGAAATCACCGACCGCTTCTTTCTCATGAGGCAGCCACAGACCGTCCATAGTCTTCACTGGCGGACGTTGCACCAGGCTCTGACCACGCATCAACGCGAGAATCCGCTGGTAGACCGAAGTGGCCAGGTAATCGGCCTGCTCATCAGTGTCTGCAGCCACCAGTGGCACGCCGAGCATCACGTAAGGCTTATCCAAAACCGCTGAAGGCTTGAAGTGGTTGCGGTAGACGCGAATCGCCTCATGCATGAAGCGCGGTGCGAAATGTGAAGCGAAGGCGTAGGGCAAACCGCGCTCACCCGCCAACTGCGCACTGAACAGGCTCGAACCCAGCAACCAGACCGGGACATTGGTGCCGGTACCCGGCATGGCAATGATCCGCTGGTCTGGCGTGCGTGGGCCGAGGTAGCGCATCAGTTCAGTCACGTCTTGCGGGAAGTCGTCGGCGCTGCCGGAGCGCTCACGACGCAAGGCGCGAGCGGTCATTTGATCGGAGCCAGGCGCGCGACCCAGGCCCAGATCGATCCGTCCCGGGTACAGACTTTCAAGGGTGCCGAACTGCTCGGCGATCACCAGTGGCGCGTGGTTGGGCAGCATCACGCCCCCCGAACCGACACGAATGGTCGAAGTGCCCCCAGCCAGATAGCCCAGCAGAACCGAGGTCGCCGAACTGGCGATCCCGTCCATGTTGTGGTGCTCGGCGACCCAGAAGCGGTTATAGCCGAATTTTTCGACGTGCTGCGCCAGGTCCAGGGAATTGTGCAGAGACTGGGCCGCACTGCCGTTCTCCCGCACGGGCACCAGATCGAGGGTCGAGAACCTGATATCGGATAGTCGTTTCATAAACCTGCTTCTCCAATGGGTAAGCAGGTTTTTTCACGAACGAAAACCTGCCGAGTCTATAAGCGTGTTCTATGCAATGAGGGCATATACCCGAGTTTCAATAGGGGAGACAAAATTCCTACGCGATTAGAGGACCGATCAGATGAGGTGAACTTTGCCGGACGGTCTATCCTCAGAACCCTGGTAACCGAAAACCACGAAGGCGCGACGTCCCGCGCCGGATCTTGAGGAGGCAGACATGGCTATCACAAAGAAAGCATCGGCTCATTGGGAAGGTGATCTGAAAACCGGCATCGGCTCGATTTCCACGGAAACCGGTGTCCTCAGAGACGCGCCCTACGGCTTCAAGGCCCGTTTCGAAGGGGGTAAAGGCACCAATCCGGAAGAGCTGATCGGCGCGGCTCACGCGGGCTGTTTCTCCATGGCGTTTTCAATGATTCTCGGCGAGGCCAACCTTAAGGCCGACAGTATCGACACCAATGCCGAGGTTACCCTGGACCAGGTAGACGGTGGCTTTGCAATCACAGCGGTAAAACTGATTCTCAAGGCGAAAATCCCCGGAGCGACCCAAGCGCAATTCGAGGAACTGAGCAACAAGGCCAAAGAAGGCTGCCCGGTGTCCAAAGTGTTGAATGCGAAAATCAGCCTGGATGCGACGTTGGTCAGCTGATAATGGGTTGATACGCTAGCTGATAAGAGATCGCAGCCTTCGCGGGCTCCCTTGCGCAGGTTGCGGTCTTTTTTTGTCCTGAAACATAACCAGACTGACAAAACTGTGGTCGAATAAATGACAGCAGCTTCAGCGCATCACCATGCGCGCTGCCTCAAGGGAGCTTCAACCATGAAACGTTTTGCCTTGGCGGTTATCTGTTGCACGCTGGCCACATCGGCCCTCGCGGCACCGAAATCCTGTGAGGAACTCAAGGCCGAGATCGAAGCCAAGATCCAGGCCAATAACGTCTCGTCCTACACCCTGGAAATCGTCACCAACGACGAAGTCCACGATCAGAACATGGTGGTCGGCACGTGCGAAAACGGCACCAAAAAAATCATCTACCAAAAAAATGATCGCTGATTCGTCTCACATGACGCAGTTGGCCAGCCGATCTTCGGCGACAATTTCCCGCTTGGCATTGTAGAGCCGGGCGCTGGGGGTGAACGCTATAGAACGCGCTTCCAGCAGGTAACGCTGGCCGGCCTCGAAATGGTCGTAGTTGATGGTCAGGTAGCACAGCCGCTCCAGCGGAGCATTCATCAAGCCCGAGCCGCCACCAAACACTTCAAAATCGAAACGTACCCTTAGTTCATGGCTACCCGGGGTGACCTGGAAGTAACGCCCGTCGCTCAGCCGCTGATTGTCCAGCCGGTCGGCCATCAGCAGTTTCCCGCCGGGGCTCGGCGTAGCGAAGTCGACCCAGGCCATCTGCGGATTGACCGCCGGTAACGGACTCGTGCAACCGACAAAGGCGCCTGCAGCGAGCAACAGCAACAACCTGCGCATGATGAATTTCCCAAGGACTGATAATTCAGCATAGCGTCGATCAAGTACGTTGGCAGCCTGCCGGTTTGCCCTGTCCAATCACTTTTCGCTGTTGATCATAGAGCTTCGCCCACGGCCGAAAGCCGATATACCCCGCTTGCAGCTGATATCGCTGACCGGCGTTGAAGTCCTTGAATTTCACATTCAACTGGCAGTCGCGCCACAGCGGCTCGGCGTCAGGGCCAATGTTGGTCGGCTGGACAGCGAACAAGTAGCGAACCGTCAGCTCATGGCTACCCGGCTGTACCTCGAAGTAGCGCTTGTCGATGGAAGCCTTGTCATCGACTTCTATCGCTTGCAGCGCGGTGTCTTCCTGCCGTGTATCCAGATCGATCCATGCCTGTGAAGGATCAGGGGTAGGTAGTCCAGCACAACCGGCCAGCATCAGCAGGCCTCCCGTCAGCATCAACTTGCGCATAGCGGAGCTCCAATAGGCGGGATAGTCTTGCGGGCAGACTTTCCAGGGATGATTCATTTTGATCAGGCCGCGTCCAAGCCTTGGGTTACTTGATCGCGTTTTACGCATTTTGTTTCCGGGGATGTTTCTTTTGTTATTGAACGGCTGCACCAGCATCAGCTATTACGGCCAATTGGCCAGTGGTCAGCTGCACTTGCTGCGGGCACGGGAGCCGGTTTCCAGTGTGATTGCCGATCCAGACCGCGATCAGCAATTGCGCGCGCATCTGGCCCAATCACAAAAGGCCCGGACATTTGCCAGCCAACACCTGCACCTGCCGGACAACCAGAGCTACCGCCTGTACGCCGACATTGGCCGACCGTTTGTAGTCTGGAACGTCTTTGTCACGCCGGAATTTTCGCTGAAGCCGCAGAACCATTGCTTCCCCATCGCGGGCTGCGTCGCCTATCGCGGTTATTACAGCCAGAGTGCTGCCCGCGGTGAGGCCGCATTGCAACGTCTGCAAGGTATGGACGTGTCGATTGGCGGCGTCGAGGCCTATTCGACGCTCGGTTGGTTTAACGACCCGATCATGAGCTCGATGATGGGTTGGGGCGACGAACGGTTAGCCACGCTGATTTTTCACGAACTCGCCCATCAACGTGTCTATGTGAAAGACGACACCGAGTTCAACGAGTCCTTCGCCACCTTCGTCGAGCAGGAGGGCACTCGCCAATGGCGCGCATTCCGAGGCCTGCCACCGGATAACCGAGCGTTGGCACAGCAACGCGACCAGTTCATCCAATTGGTTTTGGACGCACGCAAGAGACTGGAGCAGCTTTACGCCTTGCCACTGCCTGCCGAGCAAATGCGCGAGCGAAAAGCAGCAGAGTTCGAACAATTGCGCCGTGATTACCAGACGCTACGCGACAGCCAATGGGCGGGGAACAAACGCTACGATGCCTGGATCAACACCCCGATGAACAATGCTCGACTGTTGCCGTTTGGTTTGTATGACCAATGGGTGCCGGCGTTTGCCGCGCTATTCAGACAGGTCGAGGGGGATTGGGTGAGGTTTTATGCGGCGGTGGAGAAATTGGGCGCGTTACCGGTTGGGGAGCGTAAGGCGGCGTTGAAAGTGTTGGCCGGATCAGCGAGCTCCGGTGGCTGAGCGGGCCTCTTCGCGGGCAAGCCCGCTCCCACATTAGATCGGTGTATGCCAATGCCCTTTGGCCAGACATAAAACCCTGTGGGAGCGAGGCTTGCCCGCGAAGGCAATTCAACTAACGCTGCAAAAACGCCTGATGCATCTCCTCTAGCGTCTCGAAGTGATACGCCGGGGCTTCTGCGCTCAATTCTTCCCGGCTGCCAAACCCATAACCCACCGCCGCTGCGTCCAGTCCATTGCTGCGAGCGCCGATCAGATCGTGTTTACGGTCGCCAATCATCAGCGTATTGGCCGGGTCGAGACCTTCTTCGGCCATCAAATGCGCAATCAGCTCGACCTTGTTGGTCCGCGTGCCATCCAGCTCGCTGCCGTAAATCACTTTGAAATGTTTGGCGAAGTCGAAGTGTCGGGCGATTTCCCGGGCGAAAACCCATGGCTTGGAAGTTGCGATGTACAGCTGTCGTCCTTGCCCACCGAGGGTTTCCAGCAGCGGCGTGACGCCGTCGAACACACGGTTTTCATACAGACCGGTGACTTTGAAGCGCTCGCGATAGAAATTCACCGCTTCCCAGGCTTTGGGCTCGTCGAAGTCGTAGAACTGCATGAACGCCTGCAACAACGGCGGACCGATGAAGTGCTCGAGCCTGGTCAGGTCCGGCTCATCGATCCCCAGTTTGCCCAAGGCGAACTGGATGGAGCGGGTAATGCCTTCACGTGGGTCGGTCAGCGTGCCATCGAGGTCGAACAGTACGGTTTGGTAATGCATGAAAATTCCTGGGCAATAGGGAGGCACTTTCCATTATCAAGCGGCTTAGAGTTGGTCGTAACCTTCGGCCAGGTGCAGATCCTTGAGCTTCACGTAGTTCGCCGCGCTGTAGGTGAAAAAGGCTTTTTCCTTGTCAGTCAGAGGTCGGATCTGTTTCACCGGGCTGCCAACATAGAGGAACCCGCTTTCCAGGCGCTTGCCCGGGGGTACCAGGCTGCCAGCGCCGATGATCACATCGTCCTCGACCACCGCACCGTCCATGACGATGCTGCCCATACCGATCAGAATCCGGTTCCCCACGGCGCAACCATGAAGCATGACTTTATGCGCGATGGTCACGTCGTCACCGATCAGCAGCGGGAAGCCATCGGGGTTGAATGGTCCGGCGTGGGTAATGTGCAACACGCAGCCGTCCTGCACGCTGGTGCGCGCACCGATACGGATGCGGTGCATGTCGCCGCGGATCACTGTCAGCGGCCAGACGGAGCTGTCTTCGCCGATTTCGACGTCACCGATCACCACCGCCGAGCCGTCGACAAAGGCGCCTTTGCCCAGCAGCGGCGTGTGGTTCTGATACTTGCGAAGGGTCACGATAGGCTCTCTCTCTTTTGCTGATAGCTGCGGTGAGCGTCGATTGTAATTAAGATGGGGCCATGTTTCTTCCCGCATGTTTTCCAGCCAAGGTGCCAACCGTGAGCGTGAACAACCCTCTTTTGCAGTCCTACGACCTGCCGCCGTTCTCGGCGATCCGTGCCGAACACGTACAACCGGCCATTGAAAAGATCCTGGCTGACAACCGCGCCGCCATCGTCGATATCCTCCAAACCCAAGGCACACAACCGACCTGGGCCGGCCTGGTGCTGGCGATGGATGAGCTCAACGATCGTCTGGGCGCCGCCTGGAGCCCGGTCAGCCATCTCAATGCCGTGTGCAACAGCGCTGAGTTGCGCGAAGCCTATGAGTCCTGCCTGCCGGCCCTGAGCGCCTACGCCACCGAGCTGGGCCAGAACCGTGAGCTGTTTCAGGCCTATGAAGCGCTGGCCAACAGCCCTGAGGCCGCCGGTTTCGATGTGGCGCAGAAAACCATCCTGGAACACGCTTTGCGCGACTTCCGTCTGTCGGGTATCGACCTGCCTGAAGCCGAACAAAAGCGTTATGCCGACGTGCAGAGCAAACTGTCGGAGCTGGGCAGCCGCTTCTCCAACCAGTTGCTCGACGCCACCCAGGCCTGGACCAAGCACGTCACCGACGAAGCCGCCCTCGCCGGCCTGACCGAGTCGGCCAAGGCGCAAATGGCCGCCGCCGCGCAAGCCAAAGGGCTGGATGGCTGGTTGATCACCCTGGAATTCCCGAGTTACTACGCAGTGATGACCTACGCCCAGGACCGCGCCCTGCGTGAAGAAGTCTATGCCGCCTACTGCACCCGTGCGTCGGACCAAGGCCCGAATGCCGGTCAGAATGACAACGGCCCGGTCATGGAGGAAATCCTCGACCTGCGTCAGGAACTGGCAAAACTATTGGGCTTCACCAGCTTCTCGGAGCTGAGCCTGGCCACCAAAATGGCCGAGTCCAACGATCAGGTGCTGAGTTTCTTGCGCGACCTGGCCAAACGCAGCAAGCCGTTCGCCGTCCAGGATCTGCAACAGCTCAAGGCCTACGCCGCCGAACAAGGTTGCCCGGACCTGCAAAGCTGGGACAGCGGTTTCTACGGGGAAAAACTTCGCGAACAGCGCTACAGCGTCGCCCAGGAAACCCTTCGCGCGTACTTCCCGATCGACAAGGTGCTGGGAGGGCTGTTCAGCATCGTCCAGCGCCTGTACGGCATCGAGATCGCCGAGCTGAAGGGCTTCGACACCTGGCATCCGGACGTTCGCCTGTTCGAAATCAAGGAAAACGGCCAGCACGTCGGTCGTTTCTTCTTCGACCTGTACGCCCGCGCCAACAAACGCGGCGGGGCCTGGATGGACGGCGCCCGCGATCATCGCCGCACAATCAACGGCGTGCTGCAAAGCCCGGTGGCGAATCTGGTGTGCAACTTCACCCCGGCCGACAGCGGTAAACCGGCCCTTCTGACCCACGATGAAGTGACCACCCTGTTCCACGAATTCGGTCACGGCCTGCATCACCTGCTGACCCGCGTCGAGCACGCTGGTGTGTCCGGCATCAATGGCGTGGCTTGGGATGCGGTCGAACTGCCAAGCCAGTTCATGGAAAACTGGTGCTGGGAGCCGGAAGGTCTGGCGCTGATTTCCGGTCACTACGAAACCGGCGAGCCGTTGCCTCAGGATCTGCTGGAGAAAATGCTCGCGGCGAAGAACTTCCAGTCCGGCCTGATGATGGTCCGCCAACTGGAGTTCTCGCTGTTCGACTTCGAATTGCACGCCACCCACGGCGACGGCCGCAGCGTGCTGCAAGTGCTCGAAGGCGTACGCGACGAGGTCTCGGTCATGCGTCCGCCGGCCTACAACCGCTTCCCCAACAGCTTCGCCCACATCTTTGCCGGTGGTTACGCGGCGGGTTACTACAGTTATAAGTGGGCTGAAGTATTGTCGGCCGATGCCTTCTCGAAATTCGAAGAAGACGGCGTACTCAATGCCGAGACCGGTCGCGCCTTCCGCGAAGCGATCCTGGCACGGGGCGGTTCTCAGGAACCAATGGTGCTGTTCGTCGACTTCCGTGGCCGTGCGCCATCGATTGACGCACTCTTGCGCCATAGCGGCCTGAGTGAGGACGCAGCAGCATGAGTGAGGGATCTGTGATCACCAAAAAGCGCTTTATCGCCGGGGCGGTCTGCCCGGCCTGCAGCGAGCCGGACAAGTTGATGATGTGGAGCGAGGACACAGTTCCGCATCGCGAGTGCGTGGCCTGCGGTTATTCCGATACGCTGAATGAACAAGGTCTGTCGGTGCCCAAGGAGTTGGGCACGCGGGTCAATACCTCGGCGCTCAAGGTGCCGGACGCCAAGGTTCAGGCCGTGCAGTTTTTCCCGAACCCGAAGTTGAAGAAGAAGCCAGACGAGCAACACTGAATTCTGGAAATCACCTTCCACTGCGCAATGCAGTGGGAGGCCTTACTCGACATGGGCCGATTTGAACCAGTTCTTCATCGAACAACTGGCAAACGGACTGGTGCTGCAATCACCATTGGCCAGCGCCGTACGAAGTTTGTCGATATCGGCCTGCATCATGTAACGCACACCATCCTTGAAATGCGTGCTGTCACCAAAGCCGCCTTGGGTCATTTCATTCAGCGCGTCTTCCTTACTCCAACCCTGCACAACCACCCGGTACATCGCGGCCATCAGGCCAGTGCGGTCCGAGCCGTGTTTGCAGTGCATAAGCACCGGCCCTTTTGATTCGGCAGTTTGAATCGCACGCAGCACCTTGAGTACATCCGCATCATCCACATGATTGGTGCGATAAGGCAGGTGTACTTGAGTGATACCGGGTGCGGACAACCAGCTTGAGTCCGGTTCGGACAGGAAGTTGATTACAGTCCCGACGTTGAGTTTTTCCAGCAATTGCACCGAGCCAGCGTCAGGCAATGCGCTGCGATAGAGCATCGGGGACATCTCAAAGAGATTGTGTTGCATCTCCACTGGTTGAGCCCACTCCGCAGGACGGGGAGAGGAGCTGTCGTCAGCGAGGGCCAACGTCAGGTTGAATAATGAGACCAGCGACAAACACATCGCAGATATATAACGCGCTAGAGGCATGTTTGGGTAACTGTTCAGGAAGAGGGGAAGATGGCACCCAGCTTCAGTCCTGAACGGTCAAAGGTCTGTGAGCTGACCGTCAAAGAAATGTGAATCAGTCTTTTGAAGCTGCATTGGCGGGAAATCCAGGTTTTATCCGTCAACTCGGTTTATCTTCAGCACTTAACCAACTGCACCTTGCAATCACGCCTCTAAGCGTTAAATAAAAGCAAACCAATCCAACATGAACTTTCATGCAGGCCTGGCACTATAAATTCAAGGATTTACAATACTGGAATAAGCCTTGGCCAAAGCCAACAGTTTTGCCTTGTCGTCGCTGTCGATATCACCATCGCCGTCCACATCGCTGTTGACCGACTTTATGCTGAACGACCCGCCGCCATCGCTGGAGACGGCCTCTACGTAGACGGAATCGACCAGGGCCTCTGTCTGTACCTCGTTGACCTCATCCCAACCCAACTCTTTACGGGCAAGTTGCATCGATACTCGCGCTTCATGTGGATCGACAACACTGGGGACCAGTAATTGCAAAAAGATACCACGCTGATTTAAAAACGACATAGATTAATTCCTTTTAATAAGTATCCACGAAGACTTCGTGTGCAGTCGATAATACTGAGTTTATTAATTTCAGACTATCCGTTATATATTTCATCGAGTTGCAGCAAGATGCATTATTGAATAGTTAATACAGGCGCTCGACGCTGATCAAATGCTCAGGTGCCGAACGGCACTGGCCGCTTTTCCCCGCCTCGTTTACTGTATGCACATACAGTGAAGAGCATTAATCGATGAACACTCCCCTGCCACCCCGCAGTCGCGGCACCGCCACCAATCCGCACAATCGCTTCGCGCCCAATCGTTCCGTGGCCGAGGATGACGGCTGGTATCAGGAAGCGCCGATCACCCAAGGCACCGAGGTGCGCATCGAGACGGCAAAAACCATCATCACCCGCAATAACTCGCCAGACCTGCCGTTCGATCGCTCGATCAACCCCTATCGCGGCTGCGAGCATGGCTGCATCTATTGCTATGCACGGCCCAGTCACGCCTATTGGGATCTGTCACCGGGGCTGGATTTCGAAACCAGACTGATCGCCAAGACCAACGCCGCCGACGTGCTGGAAGAACAACTGTCCAAACGCGGCTATCAATGCGCGCCGATCAACCTTGGCTCCAATACCGACCCTTATCAGCCGATCGAGCGCGAACACAAAATCACCCGTAAAACCCTGGAAGTGCTGCTGCGTTACCGCCACCCGGTGACCATCATCACTAAAGGCTCGCTGATTCTTCGCGATCTGGACCTGCTGGCTGAACTCGCCGAGCAAAGGCTGGTGGCGGTAATGATCAGCCTGACCACGCTGGATGATGAACTCAAACGTATCCTCGAACCGCGCGCCGCGGCACCCAAGGCACGACTGCGGGCGATCCGGGTGATGCGCGAAGCCGGTATTCCTGTGGGAGTCTTGTGTTCACCCATGATTCCGATGATCAACGACAGCGAACTCGAAAGCCTGCTGGCCGAAGCCCATGCGGCCGGTGCACAAAGCGCGGCGTACATGATGTTGCGCCTGCCGCTGGAAGTGGCGCCGCTGTTCGAAGAGTGGCTGGCCGCCCACTATCCTCAGCGTGCAGCTCATGTGTTGAGCCTGATCCGCCAAAGCCGTGGGGGTGAACTCTACGACAGCCGATTCGGTGCCAGAATGCGCGGTGAAGGGCTGTTTGCCGACCTGTTGGCGCAACGCTTTGCCAAAACCATCAAGCGTCTGGGGCTCAATCGTCGGGAAGGTTTCAATCTGGATTGCGAATCCTTTTGTCCGCCGGGCCGCCAAATGTCGTTGATTTAAGGACAATTGGCCCTATGGTTGAGTAGTGAACACGACACCGCGTTTCGCGCCGGTCACGTTTTTTGTTACTTGGAATACTCGTTCTAGAGCGTTTTTATTCAGTTTGAGTTAAGTTTCAACGGCTACCTTGTTCATCGAGTGACTGACGGGTCTGGCTCTTCGACCTGGATGTTTTTTTAAACAGCCACTGGCTTCAACCGGACAAAACGGGAAAATTCCCTGACTCCGCCAAAGAGGATGAATCATGAGTGACAAGGATAAACAGCCGTTGGCTGCGTCGGCTTCAGCCCAACCCGAGGCGGAAACCGCCGATGCAGCGCTGCAGCATATCGTTGACGGCTTTTTGCACTTTCATCACGAGATCTTTCCGCAGCAGGAAGAACTCTTCAAAAAACTCGCCACGGCCCAGCGGCCTCGGGCGATGTTCATCGCGTGTGCCGATTCACGCATCGTTCCCGAACTGATTACCCAAAGCGCTCCCGGCGACTTGTTCGTGACCCGCAACGTCGGAAACGTCGTGCCGCCCTATGGGCAAATGAACGGCGGTGTTTCCACGGCCATCGAATACGCGGTGCTGGCTCTCGGCGTACAGCACATCATCATCTGTGGGCACTCCGACTGTGGCGCCATGCGCGCGGTGCTCAACCCGCAGAGCCTGGAAAAGATGCCGACGGTCAAAGCCTGGCTGCGTCATGCCGAAGTGGCAAAAACCATGGTCCAGGACAACTGCCATTGCACGGATGAAAACGAGAGCATGCACATCCTCACCGAAGAGAATGTGATTGCTCAGTTGCAACATTTGCGAACGCACCCATCAGTGGCCTCGCGCATGGCAAACGGTCAGCTGTTTATCCATGGTTGGGTCTACAACATCGAAACCAGCGAAATCCAGGCTTACGATGCGGATCAGGGTTGTTTCCTGCCGCTCGATGGCAGCCATCCCATTCCGGTGGCGACGCCCAAAGCGCGCTTCTAAATCCTCCTAAGTATGGTTTAGCCGAGGCTGCCGATCTGGCGGCACGGCTTTGCCACGCCTGAAAAAAACTCCGGGAGAGCCACAATGCGTGCCGCTCAATTAAAAGCTGTTCTGCCACGGGAGCTGCTGGCTTCGGTGGTTGTGTTTCTGGTCGCCCTGCCCTTGTGCATGGGCATCGCCATCGCCTCGGGCCTGCCACCGTCCAAAGGCCTGATCACCGGCATCATCGGTGGCCTGGTGGTCGGCTGGCTTGCCGGTTCGCCGCTGCAAGTCAGCGGCCCGGCAGCGGGTCTGGCGGTGTTAGTGTTCGAACTCGTGCGCCAGCACGGCATCGCCATGCTTGGACCGATCCTGCTACTGGCGGGTTTTCTGCAATTGGTGGCCGGGCGCCTGAAACTGGGTTGCTGGTTTCGGGTCACCGCTCCAGCGGTGGTGTACGGCATGCTCGCCGGGATTGGAGTGCTGATCGTGCTGTCACAGGTGCATGTGATGCTCGATGCTGTGCCCAAGCCATCGGGGCTGGATAACCTGGCGGCCTTCCCCGCTGCAGTGATTCAGGCTTTACCGTCGTTTGGCTGGCAGGCGGGTTTGCTCGGGTTGTCCACCATCGCCGTGATGTGGCTGTGGGAAAAATTTCGCCCGCACTCTCTGCGTTTCATTCCAGGAGCATTACTGGGGGTCGGTCTGGCAACGGTCGCCAGTCTGATGCTCGCATTGCAGGTCAAACGCGTGGAAGTCCCCGCCAACCTGGCGCAAGCCATCGACTGGCTACGCCCGGCAGACTTGCTCAATCTCGCAGACCCGGCCTTGCTGATCGCTGCCTTCGCCGTGGCCTTTATCGCCAGCGCCGAAACCCTGCTCTCGGCCGCTGCCGTGGACCGTATGCACAGCGGCCAGCGCTCGGACTTTGACCGCGAATTGTCGGCGCAAGGTGTAGGTAACATGCTCTGCGGGTTGCTCGGTGCGCTTCCGATGACCGGGGTGATCGTGCGCAGTTCGGCCAACGTCCAGGCCGGCGCCACCACCCGACTGTCGACGGTGTTTCATGGTCTGTGGTTGTTGGCTTTCGTGTTGCTGCTGTCGAGCGTGCTGCAAAGCATTCCGGTGGCAAGCCTGGCAGGCGTGCTGGTTTACACCGGCTTCAAACTGGTGGACCTCAAGGCCTTTCGCGGTCTGGGCCGTTATGGCCGGATGCCGATGTTCACCTATGCGGCGACAGCTTTGGCAATCATCTTCACCGACCTGCTGACCGGCGTGCTGATCGGCTTTGGCCTGACACTGGCCAAACTGGCCTGGAAGGCTTCGCGCCTGAAAATCAGCCTGATCGATCTGCCGGCGGACGGCGAGATGGAGCTGCGACTGGTGGGGGCGGCGACCTTCCTCAAGGTACCGGCGCTGACCCAAGTGCTGGGGAGCATTCCGGCAGGTGCAACGGTGCATGTGCCGCTCAATAACCTGAGCTACATCGATCACTCGTGTCTGGAGTTGCTTGAGGAGTGGGGCCGGGCAAATGCGGCCAAGGGCTCGAAGCTGTTGATCGAAGCGCGGGGGTTGAAGCGTAGGCTTGAAGGACGGTTGCGAACTACAACCGGAGTAGGCTCAGCCGCTTAAAAACAATGTGGGAGCGGGGGGGGGGGGGGGGGGGGGGGGGGGGGGGGGGGGGGGGGGGGGGGGGGGGGGGGGGGGGGGGG
>NZ_JBXAOA010000067.1:0-17408 GCF_058802325.1 Pseudomonas sp. GW822-FHT02E03
CGTCAACAGTCAGAATCGAGCCTTGTCCCTCCTCCTCCCTTCAAGTCCTACCATACAAGCGAGCCTGCTCGCGATGGGGCCGGTACAGACCATCAAATCAGAAACAAAAAAGCCCTCGAACAATCGCTTGTCCGAGGGCTTTTTGTGTCGCGCGAAACCTGATTATTTCTTCAGGCCGTAATGCTCGTCAAGCATGCCCGGCGCGTTTGGGGCTTTGGGGGCGTAGTCGCGAGGCGGTTCCTGATCGCGCGGTGGCGTCAGGCGTTCCCGTGGAGCCTGCGCCGCGTCGGCGTGCAAGGCAGCCAGCAAGCGTTGGCGAGTCTGCTCGTCCAGGGCCAGACGGTTGGCGCCCTCGGCGAGATGATCCTGCACTTCCTGATAGCTCGCAGTCAGTTTCTTGACCAGGTTTGCAGTGCTGTTGAAGTGGGTGACCACTTCGTTCTGATAACTGTCAAAACGTTCCTGAATGTCATCCAGCTGACGTTGCGTGCTGCTCGGCGCGGCATTCGGCACCAGGCGAGCGATCAGGAATCCAATGGCGACACCCACAACCAGGGCAAGAGTCGGCAACAACCAAACTAAGAGCGAGTGTTCCACGAGTCCTTCCTCTATAAACGGCTTTGCTTTACGTTAACGGCTCAAACCTGCGCTGTATACCGCGATTCACTCGCAATAGAATTGGCACAGACAATTGGCTAGACGAGTCGACCCGATTCGAGGTCACGGAGTTCCTTCCTTGCTTATGCGCGAAACCCCTGTAGTGATTGATGGCCCGGTCGGCCAACTGGAAGCCCTGTATTTGGCTAACAACGAGCAACCACGCGGCCTGGCGCTGATTTGCCACCCGAACCCGGTGCAGGGCGGCACCATGCTCAACAAAGTCGTCTCGACCTTGCAGCGCACCGCGCGCGACGCCGGTTTGATTACCTTGCGGTTCAATTACCGTGGCGTCGGTGCCAGTGAAGGCGCGCACGACATGGGCACTGGCGAAGTCGACGATGCCCAGGCGGTGGCCGAATGGCTGCGGGCCAAACATCCTGACTTGCCCCTGACCCTGTTCGGTTTCTCCTTCGGCGGATTTGTTGCAGCAAGTCTCGGCGGACGCCTGGAAGCCAAGGGCGAGCAACTCAAGCATTTGTTCATGGTCGCGCCCGCTGTCATGCGCTTGGGCGATCAGGATCAACTGCCGCAACAAGGTACATTGACCCTGATCCAGCCGGAAACCGACGAAGTCATCGATCCGCAGCTCGTTTACGACTGGTCCGACGCACTCGATCGCCCCCATGAGCTGCTGAAAGTGGCAGAATGCGGACACTTTTTTCATGGCAAGCTGACCGATCTCAAGGATCTGATCCTGCCGCGTCTTTCGAATTGATTGCAGTCTGACAAGCGACTACCCATGACGACTCGTACCCGTATCCTCACCGGCATCACCACCACCGGCACGCCGCACCTGGGCAACTACGCTGGCGCTATCCGTCCGGCGATCATCGCCAGCCGTGACAGCAATGCCGATTCGTTCTACTTCCTGGCCGACTACCACGCCCTGATCAAATGCGATGACCCGCTGCGCATCCAGCGCTCGCGTCTGGAAATCGCCGCGACCTGGCTGGCCGGTGGCCTGGACGTGGACCGCGTGACGTTCTATCGCCAGTCCGACATCCCGGAAATCCCTGAACTGACCTGGCTGCTGACCTGTGTTGCCGCCAAGGGCCTGCTCAACCGCGCCCATGCCTACAAGGCCTCGGTGGACAAGAACGTCGAGACCGGCGAAGACCCGGACGCGGGCATCACCATGGGCTTGTACAGCTACCCGGTGTTGATGGCTGCGGACATTCTGATGTTCAACGCCCACAAGGTGCCGGTCGGCCGTGACCAGATCCAGCACGTGGAAATGGCTCGGGACATCGGCCAGCGCTTCAATCACTTGTTCGGCCAAGGCAAAGAATTCTTCACCATGCCCGAAGCGCTGATCGAGGAGAGCGTCGCCACCTTGCCGGGCCTCGACGGTCGCAAGATGTCGAAGAGCTACGACAACACCATTCCGTTGTTCAGCAGCGCCAAAGAGATGAAAGACGCGATTTCGCGGATCGTCACCGACTCCCGTGCCCCGGGCGAAGCCAAGGATCCGGACAACTCACACCTGTTCACCTTGTTCCAGGCTTTCGCTACGCCGGCACAATCCGACGAATTCCGCAGCGAATTGCTCCAGGGCCTAGGTTGGGGCGAGGCAAAGAATCGTCTGTTCCAGCTGCTCGACAGCGAATTGGGCGAGTCTCGCGAGCGTTATCACCAGTTGATCGAACGCCCGGCGGATCTGGAAGACATGCTGCAGATCGGCGCCAAAAAGGCCCGCTCGGTTGCGACGCCGTTTCTTCACGAACTGCGTGAGGCGGTCGGCCTGCGTTCTTTCGTCGCTCAGACCCAAGTCGCAGCGACCACCAAGAAGAAAGCCGCGAAAGCCGCGCGCTTCGTCAGCTTCCGTGAAGACGACGGCAGTTTCCGCTTCCGTCTGCTGGCGGCCGATGGCGAGCAACTGCTGCTGTCGCGCAACTTCTCCGACGGTAAAACCGCAGGGCAAGTGACCAAGCAACTGCAATCCGGTCAAGCCTTGGACGTGCGCAGTGAAGACCTGAGCTTCAGCGTCTGGCTGGAAGGCGAGTGCGTTGCCGACAGCCCGGCCTTCGCCGACAGCGCTGCTCGCGATGCTGCCATCGGTGCTTTGCGCGTTGCCCTGACACCGGTTCAGGAATAATCAACGGCTCGGTCCGACCAAGGGCCGATTGCCATTCCCACGGGCCGTCGCTACAGTGACGGCCCGTTTTTGTTGCCTTGCTAACGAATTATGACGCCCCTAGAACGATATCAAGCTGATCTGAAACGCCCGGAATTCTTCCATGACGCCGCCCAGGAAACTGCCGTGCGCCATTTGCAGCGCCTGTACGACGATCTGGTCGCGGCCTCGCAGAACAAACCGGGCCTGCTCGGCAAACTGTTTGGCAAGAAAGACCAGGTACCGGTCAAGGGCCTGTACTTCTGGGGCGGCGTGGGTCGCGGCAAGACTTACCTGGTCGACACCTTCTTCGAAGCGCTGCCGTTCAAGGAAAAGACTCGCACTCACTTCCACCGCTTCATGAAGCGCGTGCATGAAGAGATGAAGACCCTGGGCGGTGAGAAAAACCCGCTGACCATCATCGCCAAGCGCTTCTCCGACGAGTCGCGAGTGATTTGTTTCGATGAGTTCTTCGTCTCCGACATCACCGACGCGATGATTCTTGGCACGTTGATGGAAGAGTTGTTCAAGAATGGCGTGACCCTGGTCGCGACCTCGAACATCGTGCCCGACGGCCTGTACAAGGACGGCCTGCAGCGTGCGCGTTTCCTGCCGGCCATTGCGCTGATCAAGCAGAACACCGAAATCGTCAACGTCGACAGCGGCGTCGATTACCGTCTGCGTCACCTCGAGCAAGCGGAACTGTTCCACTTTCCGCTGGATGAAGCCGCCCAGGAAAGCCTGCGCAAGAGTTTCCGGGCCTTGACGCCGGAATGCACGGCAGCCATCGAGAACGACGTATTGGTGATCGAGAACCGTGAAATCCGTGCCGTGCGCACTTGCGATGACGTGGCCTGGTTCGACTTCCGCGAACTCTGCGACGGCCCACGCAGTCAGAACGATTACATCGAACTGGGGAAAATCTTCCACGCCGTGTTGCTCAGCGATGTCGAACAGATGAGCGTCACCACCGACGACATCGCCCGACGCTTTATCAACATGGTCGACGAGTTCTACGACCGCAACGTGAAGCTGATCATTTCTGCCGAAGTCGAGCTCAAAGACCTCTACACCGGCGGTCGCCTGAACTTCGAGTTCCAGCGCACGCTTAGCCGCTTGCTGGAAATGCAGTCACACGAGTTCCTGTCCCGGGCGCACAAGCCGTAAGTGATGACAGATAGGAAAAAGGCCTGCAGTGATGATGCGGGCCTTTTTTATTGGGTTGTCCTGATAGACCGCGTCGCCACTTTCGCGAGCAAGCCCGCTCCCACACGGATCGACATTGCCACAATTTTTGTGCTCGATGCCGAGCTAATGTGGGAGCGGGCTTGCTCGCGAAGGCTGCGCCGCGATGTATCAGAAAAAAGTTAATAGGCGAACAGACAATAAAAATCCCCGCTCTGATGGCGGGGATTTTTGTGTGCAGCGTATAGCGTTACTGCGCGGCGATGCTGTAGCCGTCGAACGCGGTTTGCTGCTGAAGCGCGGTGATGATGTTCTTGCGGTTGACCGCTTGTTCGGCCCCGGCATTGTCCAGGAACGTTTCGCTTTCCAGCTCGGCTTCATCGCCTTCGCCGACGAAAGTGAAGCCCAGGAATTCCAGCGCTTCTCGGTCAACGTTCAGGCGCGAGCGCGGGGTGCGCAGGGGCAGGGTGACGCTGATGCCGTCCTTGCTGATGGTGAACACTTCGACGTCTTTCTTGGCGCGAGCCGCTTTGCTTTTGCCGCTGCTCGGGTTGCTGATGGCCTGGTGAGTCTGGTTCAGTACCTTCAGCGCCAGGCCGTAGACGATTTCCTGGAACGCCGGGTCGTCCTTGAAGCTGGACAGAATGCGACTGATCGGGAACTTGCTGCTCAGGTCTTCCAGGGCAGCAATGTCGGCCGCTTCGGCATCTTTCAGTTGCTTGAGTTCACCCATCAATTCGTAGGCTTTGTCGTCGTCGAAGCTGTCATGAGCCTGGCGAATCGCGGCGCGCAGTTCGCGGATCTGGTCGCTTTCCCGGGTGGATTGAAAAGCGTCCAGAACCATCTCGCTGATGGTCTTGGCCTGAGGCACGTGTTGTGAAAGATTGATGGAGTTTTCGTATTCCGCTTTGGACGACAAGGTGACTACGGATTCAGCGGTATTGGAATCGGACATTGAAATTTCACTACTTCTTTTAACTTGGATTGAGGCGAGAAAGCACGAAGCCTTTTCAGGCCGCCTAATCTATTGGACCGAGGCTGCGTTGTCACGGATGAACAGGTGGCTGGTCAGCATTTTTGGCGAGGGATTTTTAACTGGCAGCCATTTTGGGGCGTTGCGCCTGAAGCTCCAGCAACAGCCGATAAAGTTTCAGCGACCGTCCGCAGATCAATCCATAGACAAACCCCGACGCTGAAGCCTTGAACAGCAACACCTCAAGCGTAGCGGCCTGTTCTGGATGCACGTCGTCCTGATAACCGAAGTAAAAGTTTACGGCAAAAAACAGCTGGTAGAGCACCAGCGTCTTCCAACTGCCAGGCATGATCAACCCGGTTTCCGGATCATCCAGTTCCACGCCCTTGCGTGAAAAAAACACCAGCGCCGAGAGGCTGCCCAGCAGAAACGTGACCAACCAGCAACCCACCGAGAGCTGAGGGTTCAGCGTGAGGTCCAATGAAAACAGGGACCATGCCAGCAAGGCCGGCGGAGTGACAAGTAATGCGGATTTGCTTTCATGGGTCGGATAAAGCGCTTTGACCCCGAAGTAACACAACACCAAAAAAATCACGTAAACCCACAGCGGGGTGTTTTGCAGGGTGATGAGCATTGCGCAGCGTTCCTTGCCGAAAAATGAGGACCTGGATAATAGCCGTTGCTATGGCCAAAGCTGTCGACTATTTCCTCATTGCGTTCGGATTCGTCGACCGAACGGCCCAGTGCTCGGCGGTCTGCTCATCCACCGGTAACGAGAAGCGAAAGGTCGCGCCGCGTCCGGGAATATCTATCAGATGGATCTCTCGACCGTGCAATTGCAGGATCCGGTGCACGATCCGCAGCCCCAATCCGCCATCGCGCCGTGCGCCGCCAATGTTGAACGGGCGCAGGAACAGACCTTCGCGCAGTTCGGGAGCGATTCCCGGGCCGGTATCGCTGACGGTGACTTCGATGAAAGACCCTTGAGGGCGAAGGCTGAGTTCGATTTCTCCACCTTGGGGCGTATGGCGCAGCGCATTGTCGAACAGGTTGGTCAGCACCCGCTCGATCAACCCAAGATCTGCGCAGGCTGCCGAGACGTTGGGGGCGAAGGTGGCCTTGAGTTCGATCTGGCGCGCTTCGGCGCTGAGTTCGAATTTCTGAAAGATGTCCTGCACCAGATCGGTCAGCGAAAAGCGCTCCAGCACCGGTTGCACGAAACCGTGCTCCAGCCGCACCAGTTCCAGCAGCGATTGCGCCAGGCCACCGACCTTGCGGCTTTGATCCAGGGCGATCCCCAGATAACGACGGCGATCGGCGGGGGACAATGTGGCGTCTTTGAGCGACAAAGTTTCCAGGTAACCGTGCAGTGAGGCCAGCGGTGTGCGCAGGTCGTGGGAGATGTTCGCCACCAGTTCGCGACGTTCCTGCTCCTGGCGGGTCAGCGAGCACCATTGTTCTCCGAGGCGCGCTTGCATCTGCCGGAAGGCGGCGTCGAGGATGGCAATTTCATCGTGGCTGGCGGCTTTCTCTACCGGCTCTGGCTCGGGCAAGGAGGGCGCCGCCGACGGCACGCCGTTGATATCGAACTGACTGACTTTTTCGGTCAGGCGGCGCAATGGCCGGGTGATCAGGCCAAATGCGGTGAGGCCGGCAATCAGGCACAGCAACGCCACCAGCCCAATGGACAACAACGCTGTATTGAGCGCCGCGCTGGTGGCGCCGCGTTCGGCGAAGCGATCGTGTTCTTCACTGAGCAACACTACATAAAGATAACCGGCCGGCTGACCATTGACCCGCAACGGCGCAGCGCTGAAAACCTTGCTGCCATCAATGCTGCGCGGATCGTCGCCGAGAATCGGCAGGGCTTCGCCTTTGAGCAAACGCAGGATTGGCGCCAGGTCGACTTGCTCTCGGCGTATTCGACCCTCGGGCGCGGCGCTGCCGACAATTCGCCCCCCGGTGTCCAGCAGATAGACCTCGACACTGGGGTTGACCAGCATCAGCTGGCTGAACAATTCGCGCACGGCATTGGGCATCGGGCCATTGCGGTCCATCAGCACGGTGTCGTGGGCGATGTGTTGCGCCAGATCCCGCGACAACCCCTGCACTACTTCCAGTTCATGCATCTGGTTGGAGCGCACCTGCATCCATGCCGAGGTGCCGCAGCACACCAGCAACAGCACGGCGAACACCAGGGACAGGCGTTGGGTCAGGGTCAACCTCATGGCTGTTCTCCGCTCGTCGCGAATTTGTAACCACGACCCCACACGGTGAGGATGCGCGCCGGTTGCGCCGGATCGGCCTCGATCTTGGCTCGCAGGCGGTTGATGTGGGTGTTGACCGTGTGCTCGTAGCCTTCGTGGCTGTAGCCCCACACCGCGTTGAGCAGGTCCATGCGCGAGAAAACCTTGCCGGGCTGGCGGACGAAGAAGTACAGCAGGTCGAACTCTCGCGGCGTGAGGTCAAGACGACGGCCATCGAGGGAGACTTCACGTGTGATCGGGTCGATGGACAGGCCATCGCTGATCAGGCTGCCAGCATCCATTTTCAGGTTGCGGGCCATGGCGTCGACCCGTCGCAGCAATGCCTTGACCCGTGCCACCAGCTCGAGCATGGAAAAGGGTTTGGCCAGGTAGTCGTCGGCACCGAGTTCCAGCCCCAGAATCCGATGGACTTCGCTGGAGCGCGCACTGGTGATGATGATCGGTGTGTAGCGAGTCATGGCCCGGGCGCGGCGGCAGATTTCCAGGCCGTCGACGCCGGGCAGCATCAGGTCGAGAATCAGTGCGTCCCAGCTTCCTTGCTGCAGCAGTCGCATGCCCTCATCGCCATCGGCGCAGTGCACCACCTCGAACTGCTCATCGCGAAGATGCAGGCAGATAAGGTCGGCGATAGGCAGGTCGTCCTCGACCACCAGGACGCGTTTGGTCGGTTCCATGGAGCTCAATCCCTCGTGATGCAATGAACAACATTGTGCGGCTTTTCCTGAGGCTGAGTTATCACGAATTGTTTAACTCCTCGTGAGGATTTGGCGATCAACTCAAGCCTAGGCTGTGTTCCATGCAAGGCATCTGGAATTTTGGAGAAGGCCCATGTTTTCACGGCGACAGTTTCTTGTAGCGAGCGGCGGGCTGGGGGCTGCAGCCCTGGTGGTCGGTGTATTGCCAAAATTTTCCGCAAGCGTCTCGCTGATTGATGAGGCCCGCGCGGAGGAGGTTTTCGAGGTGACCCACAGCGATAGCGAATGGCGCGCCAAGCTCAGCGCCGAGCAGTACGAAATCCTGCGCGAAGAGGGCACCGAACGGGCCTACAGCAGTCCGCTGAACAACGAGCACCGTAAAGGCGTTTTTGCCTGCGCCGGTTGTGATCTGCCGTTGTTTTCTTCCGACACCAAGTTCGACAGCCGCACTGGATGGCCGAGCTTCTGGGCGCCACTGGACAACGCGGTGGCCACTCGTCAGGACCGCTCCTTCGGCGTGCTGCGCGAAGAGGTTCATTGCCGTCGTTGCGGCGGTCACTTGGGCCATGTCTTCGAGGACGGGCCAAAGCCCACCGGTCTGCGTTACTGCATGAATGGTCTGGCGCTGACTTTCAAGCCACAGGCGTAATCCATGGGCACTTCCTTCCACTCACTTCACGCAGGTCAACGTTATGTGGCTTCTGGTCCTCGCTTATCTCGGTGGTGTGCTGACGATCGTCAGCCCGTGCATTCTGCCGGTATTGCCCTTTGTCTTCGCTCGCACCGGACAGCCGTTTATCAAGAGTGGCTTGCCGCTGCTGGCGGGGATGGCGCTGACCTTCGCGCTCGTCGCCTCATTGGCGGCGGTGGGCGGCGGTTGGGTGGTGCAAGTCAATCAATACGGTCGCTGGCTCGCGTTGCTGTTCGTTGCACTGTTTGGGCTGACGCTGTTGCTGCCTCGGTTGGCCGAGCGCCTGACGCGACCATTGGTGGCGGCCGGCGGTCGGCTGTCGGAAGCCGCGGCTCTCGATACCCGGCCGCGCCCCGGCGCTTCGTTGCTGATCGGTGTCGCCACGGGCCTGCTTTGGGCGCCCTGCGCCGGGCCGATTCTGGGCCTGCTGTTGACTGGCGCGGCGCTGCAAGGGGCAAACATCGCCACCACCTTGTTGCTACTGGCTTACGCGGCCGGCGCCGCCACCTCTCTCGCCGCGGCATTGCTGCTGGGCGGTAAAGTCTTCGCCGCGATGAAGCGCTCGATAGGCGCAGGCGAGTGGCTGCGTCGAGGCTTGGGAGGCGCGATGCTGGCGGGTGTAGTGGCGATCGCCTTGGGGCTGGATACCGGGATTCTGGCGCGGGTCTCGACGGCATCCACCGGCGATATCGAGCAGGCGCTGGTAAATCGGCTGGCCGGTAAGTTGCCGACCGGCAGTGGGGCGATGATGTCGCAGATTCCACGGGGCGGCGATCAATCCGTCGGCAGTATGAAAATGACCGCCAAGATACCGGGCGAACTGCCGATTGAAGGCAACCTTCCATCGCTGGACGGCGCTGTGCAATGGCTCAACTCTCCACCTCTCACCGCCCAGGCCTTGAAGGGCAAGGTCGTGCTGGTGGATTTCTGGACTTACTCCTGCATCAACTGCCTGCGCACCCTGCCGTACGTGAAGGCCTGGGCCGCGAAGTATCGTGATCAGGGCTTGGTGGTGATCGGCGTCCATACGCCCGAGTTTGCCTTCGAACGTGATGTAGGCAACGTCACCAAAGCCATGAAAGACCTGGGCATCACTTATCCGGTGGCAATCGATAACGACTACAAGGTCTGGCGTGCTTTCAACAACCAATACTGGCCTGCCCACTATTTTGCCGATGCTCAGGGGCGCATTCGTTATCACCACTTTGGCGAGGGCAAATACGCCGAATCGGAGCGAGTGATTCAACAACTACTGCATGAGGCGGGCGCCGAGAAGGTTGCGGACGGGCTGATCAATGCTCGTGCCGAGGGCGTCCAGCTCGCCCCGGACATGAGTGAAGTGCGATCGCCGGAAACCTATATCGGCTACCGACGGGCGGAGCATTTCGTTGCTCAAACCGATCTGGCACCAGACAAGATGACGGCCTATAGCCCGCCGTCCCGACTGGCCCTCAATAACTGGAGCCTGGAGGGCCAATGGACGGTCGGTCCGGAGCGGGCCGTTTCGAACGCATCGGCCAGTCGAATCGTCTACCGCTTCCACGCTCGCGATCTGCATCTGGTATTGGGCCCCGGTGCTGATGGCAAACCGGTGCGTTTCAAAGTACTGATTGACGGCAAGCCCCCAGGTAATTCTCACGGTGTCGACGTGGCACCCGATGGCAGCGGCAGCGTCATCGAGCAGCGGTTGTATCAACTGGTACGCCAGACCGCAGGCGTAAAGGACCGGACATTCAGCATTGAGTTTCTCGATCCGGGTGTGTCGGCGTATGCATTCACCTTTGGTTGATAACCGTTTGGTTGATAGCCCCATTCATTCAGGAGACAAGCCATGAAAACCCTATTTAACTGGCGTCGCACCCTACTGGGATTGGCCGCAGCCAGTTTTATCGGTCAGTGCGCCGCGTTTTCTTTCGCAGGCGCCGAAGAGGCGGTCATCATTGCGCCACCAACACTCGACGAGAACACTGAAGCCCGCAGTGAAACGGCAATTTTTGCCGGCGGTTGCTTCTGGGGCGTTCAAGGGGTATTTCAACACGTCAAAGGGGTGAAGAACGCTGTCTCCGGTTACGCGGGTGGCACAGCCGACACCGCTCAGTACGAGCGGGTCAGCAATGGCGATACCGGTCATGCGGAGGCCGTCGAAGTCACCTACGATCCGGCTCAAGTCAGTTATGGCAGCCTGTTGCAGATCTATTTCTCGGTGGCCCATAACCCCACCGAACTCAACCGCCAGGGGCCGGACCGCGGTACTCAGTATCGGTCGGCGCTATTCCCGAAAAGCGCCGAACAGCAACGCGTCGCCCAGGCTTACATCGCCCAGCTAGACGCTGCCCATTCGTTCAACAAACCCATCGTCACCAAACTGGAAACCTACAACGGTTTCTACCCGGCCGAGGAAGAACATCAGGACTTCCTGACCGAACATCCGACGTATCCCTACATCGTGATCAATGACCTGCCGAAGGTGGCGCAGTTGAAACAGTTGTATCCGGATCGGTATCAGGAGAAGCCGGTGTTGGTGAAGGCAGGCATGTAGGCAAGCTCACCCCGAAATCACATTCTTGCCCGCAATCTTCGACCGATACAGCGCCTGATCGGCCCTGGCCAGCAACCCTGTCTGTTGCTCTTCTTCAAAGCGTTGCACCACGCCAAAACTCATGGTGACTTGATAGTCCCCGACCGGCAGCAAGCTCGACAGGCTGTGACGGATTTTTTCAGCGAGTGCCCTGGCGTCGGCCAACAAGGTATTGGGCAGGATCATGATGAATTCGTCACCGCCCCACCGTGCCAACAGATCGCCTTCGCGCACGCAGTGCTTCACGCTCTCGATCACCTGCACCAACGCCGCATCACCCAGGGCGTGGCCGTAGTGATCGTTGATGTTTTTGAAGTCATCGATGTCCATGGCGATCAGCGACAGGGGTTGGCGAAAGCGTTGGGCGCGGTCGCATTCCTGGGGCAGGGCCTTTTCCAGGCGATAGCGATTGGCGATGGAGGTCAGTACGTCGGTTTCCGCCAGTTTGCGATTCTCTTCGAGTTGAATCTGCAACTGCTCATTGACCCGAGACAACTCACGGGTGCGTTCTTCGACGATGGCTTCGAGGGATTGATTGCGCCGTTCCATTTCTTCGAACAGGCGTTTCTTGTCTTCGATACTGCGGTGCGCGCCGACCATTCGTGCCACCGAGCCGTCGGCATTACGTGCCAGCACATAGCCGCGATCTTCGATCCAGGTGTAAGTGCCATCGCGCATGCGGCAGCGATACTCGGTTTGATAACCGGGTGCGCGCTGATTCAGGTAGTCATCAAACAGCGCCATGACCCGCGAGTAATCGTCGGGGTGGATCACGTTTTCCCAGGTCAGCACAGTGTTATCCAGGGAATGAGGTGGATAACCGAGCATCTCGTACCACCCGGGGTTGCGGTAGACGAACCCGGTGTTGGCGTTCCAGTCCCAGATGCCATCGCTGACCAGTTCCAGAATGGTGTGCAGCATGTCTTCGTTAAAATCTGACAGATTGAACTTCAACGGCTCGATATTCGATGCCTCACCCATCATCGGTCTCCCTGCCGAACTGATATCAACGTGACTCGCCAGTCGGGGAGATTAGTTCATGGGGTATTGCCCCTGCTAGAGGGGCGTTCTCAATTAGTTTCCCCAGCGCGGCGGGGAAACTATATGAGAGCGCCCGCTACTGCTTGCCCCACCTCTGCAGCGCAAAATCGACGAAGCTGCGCAATTTCGGCAAACGGTAGCGGTCCTGGGCGTACACCAGGTTCATCGGCCGACTCGGCAGTTGGTAGTCCTGCATCAAGGCCACCAGTTTTCCGTCCTGAAGGTCCTGCTCCACCAAGGCATCGGGCACCATCACGATGCCCATACCGGTGCGCGCCGCTTGGTGCAGCCCCGCCGAACTGTTGATCAGCATCGGCCCGCTGACTGCCACCATGACTTCGCCTTCAGGTCCTCTCAGGCGCCATTGTTTGGCTACCGAGTGCCAGTCGTCTCCGGCCGGGTAGGCGAAGGCCAGGCAGTCATGGTTTTGCAGGTCGGTGGGTTTTTCAGGAGTGCCCCGGCGCGCCAGATAGTCCTTCGATGCGCACAGGGTCATCGTGTAGTCGATGAGCGGGCGGGCGATCATGTTGGACATCTCGGTAGTGCCCAAGCGAATCGCCACATCGAAACCGTTGTCGAGCAGATCCAGGCGCTGGTTGGTCAACACGACGTCGAGTTTGACCTGCGGGCAGCGCAAGGCGAATTCGCTCAAGGCCGGCGCCAGCCGTTCGGTGCCGAAGGTCAGCGGTGCGGTGATGCGCAGGGTGCCGCTCGGCTCGTCGAGGGTCTGTTCGGCCAGCCGTTCGGAATCGGCCACCAGCCCCAATACCTCAAGGCAACGTTGATAGTACGCCGTGCCGAATTCCGTCAGCCGCTGGCGTCGTGTCGTACGGTTAAGCAGGCGCACACCCAGACGTTGCTCCAGGGCCCGAAGATGATAGCCGACCATGGTCGTGGACATTTCGCACTGCAAAGCGGCGGCGGTCATGCTGCCGGCTTCCACCACTCTTACGTAAACGGTCATTGCCTGGAACAAATCCATTATCAAGCCCAGCTTTAAAATGATTGAAGTGTTGCAGTGTTTATCCAGCTCAGGTGGCTAACCATACTGCAAAAACACCGACTATTAATGGAGTTTGATGTCATGACCGCCGCCTGCCTGATGAGCACTTATCAACCCTTGGCCCTGAGTTTCAGCAAAGGCCTGGGCACGCGCTTGTGGGATCAGGCCGGTCGCGAATATCTGGACGCGGTGGCGGGCGTAGCGGTGACCAACGTCGGCCATTCCCATCCGCGAATCGTGGCAGCCATCAGCGAACAGGCCGGGCTGTTGTTGCACACCTCCAACCTGTACAGCATCGACTGGCAACAGCGGCTGGCGCGGAAACTGGTTCGGCTTTCCGGCATGGATCGGGCGTTCTTCAACAACTCTGGCGCCGAAGCCAACGAAACCGCGCTGAAACTCGCGCGGCTTTACGGCTGGCACAAAGGCATCGAGCAGCCGCTGGTGGTGGTCATGGAAAACGCCTTTCACGGCCGTACGCTTGGCACCCTGTCCGCCAGTGACGGCCCGGCGGTGCGTCTGGGGTTTAACGAATTACCGGGGGACTTCATTAAAGTGCCATTCGGCGACCTCGCTGCGCTGGAGGCGGTCCAACAAGCCCACGGTCCACGCATCGTGGCGATTCTGATGGAGCCGGTTCAGGGCGAAAGCGGTGTGCAAGTGGCACCGCCCGGATATCTCAAAGCGGTACGCGAACTGTGCAACCGGCGCGCCTGGCTGCTGATGCTCGACGAAATCCAGACCGGCATCGGTCGCACCGGCCAGTGGTTTGCGTTCCAGCACGAAGGGATTGTCCCGGACGTCATGACGCTGGCCAAAGGCCTTGGTAACGGCATTCCTATCGGGGCCTGTCTGGCCCGGGGAAAAGCCGCCGACTTGTTTACCCCCGGCAGCCACGGCAGCACGTTCGGCGGCAACCCGCTGGCATGCCGAGTGGGATGCACCGTGCTGGAAATCATTGAAGAGCAAGGGCTGCTGGAAAACGCCAGACTGCAGGGCGA
Organism: Pseudomonas sp. GW822-FHT02E03; assembly: GCF_058802325.1. Taxonomy (NCBI): domain Bacteria; kingdom Pseudomonadati; phylum Pseudomonadota; class Gammaproteobacteria; order Pseudomonadales; family Pseudomonadaceae; genus Pseudomonas; species Pseudomonas sp. GW822-FHT02E03. The sequence goes on from NZ_JBXAOA010000067.1 coordinate 14,208, forward strand.
ACGCTTGCTCGCCAGATTGCGCATCGAATTGGCCGATGATCCCAACGTTCTGGCGATTCGCGGCCAAGGTTTGATGATCGGCATTGAACTCAAACAACCGATTCGCGACCTGACCCTGATTGCAGCCCGCGATCATGGACTGCTGATCAACGTGACACGGGGCAAGACCATTCGCCTGTTGCCACCGCTGACGATTGATGAGCGGGAAGTGGAGATGATTGTCAGAGGAGTTGGTCGGGCGGTGAGCGCAGCCTGACTTCTATTGGATGTACGCATTCTCTCTGTAGGAGCAGCCTTCGGCGGCTCCTACAGAATCGGTGTCTGCGTCAGTGGAATCAGGAGCAATCGGTCGATTTGTTGCACTGTGCTGACGAAAGCCGTGACTTCATCCCGATTCATCAGTTGAAGTTTCGAACCGCTAAACCCTTCGAACAAGCGCTGATGCGTGGCAAATTCACTGGACCCTTGGCGAGTACGGTAGCTGCCGGCCCATTCCAGTAACGCTATCAGTAACTCGTCATGCTCATCGCGCTTCGCCTCTCGCTGGCGAATATGGTTGACGCAGTCTTCATCTTCCAGACACAGCCAGATCAACGCTGTCGCCTGCTCCACAAGTTCACTGATCATCCAGTCGTAAACACCCTCGATAACCCAGCGCTCTCCACTCGCCGCCACCCGCGCCATTCCCAATGCTTCGGCGCGGGGACGAGCGATACTGTGTTCATCGGATACCCAGTGAATCAGGTCGAGATCGATCCAGGGTACTTGCAAGTGCTCGGCTAGTCGTTTGGCCAGCCAACTCTTGCCCGAGCCGGAATTGCCGATGATCAGGGTTCGGGTGAGGTTCATGGTGTGCGGGTAATGATTGCTCATGGCAACTCGGGCAAAGTCAGTCAGCCGCTTCGGAAGTTTCAGGCGCAATCATCCGCGTCTTCGGCGATCCATCCGCATTGAATTGATAAATATCCTGCGGCTGGCCTTTTTCATTGAAGAACACTTGGCCGATTCCTGCTGAGTTCCAAAGCCGCTCGCCGGCTTCGGCGTGTTCGGGGATGTGCGGAACAATGCGCATGCGCCGGCGCTTGGTCAGCCAGTTCAGCGGCGAACGGGGCGAGTAGAGCCAGCGGTTGAGGCGGTCGAACCATTCGAGCAGCGCTGGCGGAAACTCGTTTTTGATACCGCTGCTGGTGATCTGCCAGATTCGTGGGCCAGCCTTGCGGTGTCGGATCAATACTTCGTAGACGAAGGAATAATGCACATCACCGGACAGCACCACGTAGTTACCGGGAGTGCGGGAGTGTCGGAAAATGTTCAGGATTACCTGGGCGGCGCCGCGATGGGCCATCCAGTTTTCGGCGTCCACCAACAGTGGATAACCGCACCAGCTAAACACTCGTTGCACGGTCTCGATCAATTTGACGCCGAAAATCGGCGCCGGCGAAACGATGATCGCCGAGGGGTGATCGAGCAATTCCTGCTGCAGCTCGCTGAGCGCTTCCCAATCCAGCAGACCGGACGGTTGCTTGAGCGTCATTTCGCTGCGCCAGCGCCGAGTGCGAGTGTCGAGCACCACCACCGCAGGGCGAGTGGGCAGCACGTAATGCCACTTCTGAAAGGTCAGCAGCTCGTCGATCAAGCTATCCTGGACATCGCTGTCCAGGTAAGGAACTTGCCCCGAGGCACTCAATAGGCGGGTTTTTTCCAGCATGCAGCCAAACGCGTCCGGGTTGTTGCCCCAGCCTTGGCACAGCATATAAGCGAGCAGCGCGTTGCCGATGATGCGCTTGGAGAACGGATGGCCGTAGGCCGTTTCCTCCCATTGCGCGGAAAGATTCCAGTCATCGGTAATGTCGTGGTCGTCGAAAATCATCAGGCACGGCAGGTGCGCCATCGCCCGCCCCACACCACCCAGTCCTTTCTTGAATTCATCGATGCGCGTCTGCTCCAGGGCATAACGCTTGCGCCGTTCGGGCGTCAGTGCCGGTGGTTGCGGCGCGATCAGTGTCCAGGACGTTGGCGACCATACTAATAGGTACATGGCCATGACCTCGGCGAAGGTCACCAAATGGTTGTCGGCGCTGCTACTGGTAAAGATCGGCTTACGCGCTCCACCGAAAAATCGTTCGCGCAGGGTTTCGTTGCTCTCAAGCGCCGGTAACAAATCCGCACGATGGTAGTAACTGGCAGGATGCTCGTAGAGTTTGGCGCTGTCGCTGACCACTGCACCGTCGAGGTGTTCGCCGAACAGCCCCAGGCGCTGGATCAAGGCATGAATTGCCCGCAACATCGGCCCCGCGACATCATCTGCATATACCTGATCGCCGCTCATCATTAATAGCGCGGGGCGCTTGCAAGCCTCCGGCTCTGACTCCAGCAATCGATCGACGCACAGCAAACCATCAGCCGCCGGATGGTGAGGTTTACGGCAGGAGCCATGCAGCAATTGATCGATCCGCGAGCGCAACACGAAATTCGGACATTGCGCCTCGCCATATAGCAGATGAGGCGCCCATTCGAGAATGCCCGACTGAGTGCCATCCGCGTCGGTGATCAGCAGGTCGTACTCGATCAACGTGTCGCAGGGCAGGGCGGCATCCAGTGGCACATCTATCAAATGAATGAAGGCATGAGTACCGACCGGGATAACCGTGCGTTGTCCCGCATCGAGACTGATGTCGACTCCTTGCAGGCGCAGCGTCAGCGGCAGCGCACGCGACCCTACCAACCACAGTACCAGCCGCGTGGGTTCCAGGCGCCGTAACAGCGGACCGACGAGGACCGGTGGCAATAGGGAGTGATCGGCGGGCAATGGCAAAGATACGGACATCCGGGTTCAAGACTCTTGGTGCAGAGAGGCGGGCGATGATAACGCAGCTAGTGGTGAGGATTGTCTGATGGCCAATGGCTTATGCCTGAATCTGTAACAGATGATCGCCTCGCGAATACATGTGCCATAGGAACTGTAACGGACGCATGCTGGTTTCACCCTGTCCACATCTGGGTGTGTCGATGAGTAAAGCAGGGCTGCTTAATAGAGGCAGAAATCAGTACTCACCTTGAGAGGTTTCGTTAAGGGAAAAATTAATCGCAACAGGTGGTTGACCACGAAATAAAATGCTGTACTATTCGCCTCCCGCTAACGAGAGATCGGAAGCGCAAGTGGTTGAAGTTGTTAAAGATTTCCAAGCGAAACTTTGAAAA